>CANFLJ010000032.1 GCA_947447815.1 Chitinophagaceae bacterium
ATTATTTCTTTTCAGCTTCAGCATCACCTTCCAGTTTTGCTCTGATATCAGCAAGTGCACCAAGATCACCTAAAGTAGCTTTTTCAACTTTAGCTTGGATAGCTTTTACAGCTTTCTTAGCTTTATCGTTTTCTACTTCAGCTTCTTTCTTAGCAGATTGCTCAGCCTGAACCTGTACTTGTTCCCATAATCTTGTATGGCTTAATACGATTCTCTTATCATTTCTATCGAATTCGATAACCATAAATTGAGCAGCTTCGTCTACTACAACTTGTTTACCATCTTCTTTGAACAGATGACGGTTAGGCACGAATCCTTCGATACCATAAGATAACTGAACCATTGCACCTCTATCTTCTTTCTTAACAACAGTTGCTTCGTGAATAGTACCTTCAGCAAAAGTTTCTTCTAAAGCAGTCCAAGGATCTTCTTCTAATTGTTTGTGTCCAAGTTGAAGTTTACGGTTATCCTTATCGATAGACAAGATAACTATTTCAAGATTGTGACCAACTTTTACATATTCAGAAGGGTGGTTTAAACGTTTCAACCAGCTTAAGTCGCTGATGTGAACCATACCACCAATTCCAGTTTCAAGTTCTACAAACACACCATAAGAAGTGATGTTTTTAACAACACCAGTATGTCTGCTACCTTCAGGGAATTTAGTTTCGATTGTGCTCCATGGATCTTCCGTCATTTGTTTGATAGAAAGACTCATTTTGCGGGTATCTTTATCTAAAGTAACCACCTTAGCTTCGTATTCATCATTTAATTTGAAGAATTCTTTAGCATTGATTGGTGCGTTAGCCCAAGTGATTTCACTTACGTGAACCAGACCTTCTACACCAGGAGTGATTTCTAAGAAAGCACCGTAATCTTCGATATTAACTACTTTACCCTTCACGATACCACCTTCAGAAAGTTCTACAGGTAATACGTCCCAAGGATGAGGCGTTAATTGTTTAAGACCAAGGCTGATACGTTTTTTATCATCATCAAAATCAAGTACAACTACCTGAAGTTTCTGATCTAATTTCAACACCTCTGTAGGGTGAGTGATTCTACCCCAAGAAATATCGGTGATGTATAGTAAACCATCTAAGCCACCAAGATCCATAAAGGCACCGAAATCAGTGATGTTTTTAACAACACCTTCTAATACCTGACCTTTTTCCAGTTTGCTCATAATTTCTACACGTTGAGCTTCAATATCGCTTTCGATAAGAGCCTTGTGAGAAACCACAGCATTCTTGATAGTTTCATTGATTTTAACCACTTTGAATTCCATTGTTTTACCAACAAACTGATCGTAATCAGTAACTGGTTTAACATCAATCTGAGAACCAGGTAAGAAAGTTTCCATACCGTTAACGTCAACTATAAGACCACCTTTAGTTTTGCTGGTAACAGTACCGGTAACAATTTCACCAGTTTTGTGTAACTCAACAATTCTTTGCCAAGCTCTGTAGATTCTAGCAGATTTTCTGGAAAGGTGTAAGTTTCCGTTTTTGTCTTCTTTTTCAAGAACCATTACTTCAACGATATCACCAGTTTTTAGGTTAGCCATATCTCTGAATTCATTCAAAGAGATAAGACCATCGCTTTTGAATCCGATATTGATAACGGCATCAGTAGCTGTTACGCCCACAACGTCGCCATCTAAAATCTGACCATCTTCGATTTGTACAAAAGTATCTTCGTATACTTTTTCGTACTTCATTCTATCAGCTTCTGAGTAATAGCTGATGTTACGTTTGTCTACGCTCCAGTCGAATTCGTCATGAGGAGTTTCGATGTAAACTTCTTTCACTACTACTGGTGCTTCTTCTACAGCTACTGGAGCTTCTGCAGCTACTTCAGCAACTTCAATTACAGGAGCTGTAACTTCAGCAACTGTTTCTGCAGGAACGTTTGTTGTCGCAGTTGGAACTTCTGCATTGTCTGCAGCACTGTTTTCCTGTGCATCTGCGTTTAGATGTTTGTAAATATTCATTATATAAACCCAATGTTTTTAAATTGGGAGTGCAAAAGTAAGGGAAACCTAATATATATTGATGGGTTAAAAGAAAAAAGCGTAGTACTGAACCATTCAATACTACGCTTTTTATGTATTTATTTATCAGAATAAATAGTAGACTACTTTTCGATCATTAGTTTTTCGATGAATGAACTACCGTCTTCAGTCAATATCTGAATAATATAAACCCCTGTAGTTAAATCGGTAGTAGAAAGATTAAAACCACCATTTTCCAGTGTTTGATTGAAGCTTTTTACTATTTTGCTTTGTGCATCAAACAAGCTTACTTTAGCCGTTTTTGCAGCAGAAGGCACGTATACTTTAGACTGGTAACGAGAAGGATTTGGAACAATCAATACCTGATTGCCTTCTTTAGAGAAGTTAAGCTTTCTGATTTCGGTATAACTTACTTTACCATCTTTATCCAACCCTTTGATACGATAATAGTTTAATCCTGCAAAAGGAGCTTCATCGTAGAAAGTATATTCTTTATTGGTAATACCTAATGCTGCTATTGTACTTATTGCAGACCAGCTATCAGTAGTAGAGCTTCTTTCTATTATATACTTACTGGTATTCACTTCCTCAGCAGCGATCCAGCGAAGTAAAGATTGTTTAGCTACCTGTTGAGCGGTGAAAGATGCATATTTAACCGGAACCGTATTAGGGGTAATAAAAATAGGCACCGAAGCAGAATCGATTACTTTATTAGCAGAATCATAAGCAACCAGCTTCATGAATCCCCCACAACCATTTGCAACAGATATATCATCCAGAACCCATCCAACATTTGCAGCACCGGTAGAATTGCCCAAATCGGTACTAACTCTAAATCTTAAAAGCGTACTTGTACCTGCTAGAGAAGATAGATTTGCAAAAGACTGAACGAACTTACCACTCGTTGTACCAGAATACGCAGCACGATTAGGAATGGAAGAAACAGATATAGAATCAATAAATCCATTGTAAGGATTTTTGAATATCAGCGATTTAGCATCTAACCAATTTGAACCATTATCGGTAGAATATTCTACCAATGATCCATCGTAGCTATTTTCGAATTCATATAAATGCTGAAAAGATAATATAGACAGTGCCTTAGGAGTAAATGCTGTAGAATTTAAAGAAAAGTCTGCCACTAAAGTATCATCATATCCCCACCAAGCTGTGGATGGACTTTTGTAGTATGCATTAGTAGTTGTCCAGTTAGATAGCCCTGCTATATTGTTGTTAGCAAATCCACCAATCGTTCTGTTATCTCTGTTGTCGTTGATTACACTATCAATTTTACAAGCAGCACCTGAAGCGGTAATAGTCATTGATTGACTATCAGAAGCGTTGGTCACAAGGAAGTTGATAGGATTAAAACTTACTAAATTTCCAGCAACGGTACCCGTACCGCTCGTATAATTGACACCCGCCGGAAGAGTAGCCTTGATAGTATAGTTTTTGGTAGGTGCTTTACATGAACAATTTGTTTTTAAAGGAATGGTAACTGGCTGATTCTGCATCATAATAATAGGATCGTATTTAGCAGAAAATACTACACTTGAAGGAACATCGGTAGCTTGTTTTTGATCTGTAACACTACCTGAACTTCCTTGTTTTGCACTAAAGCCCATCCCTCTTGCAGCAAATGCTTTCCAGATAGCACACTTATGTTTATTATTATACAATATTGAATCTGCAGCTAATATTGCATCACGTGCCTCTAAGAAACCAGGTAAACATGGTTGTAGTTTCATCCCTTGCATAACCAGTTTAAATGCAATGGTGTTTCCTCCTCCACCATTAGCATCATACAAATTAGCGTTTATCGAACCTTCCTGTTGAATTATATTCCAGGTCATATCCCATAATGCTGAGCACCAAACTTCGCCTATGTAGTGCACCTCACCTACTGTACCACCACCGGTGCCTGCTATATCGCTATAAGTATGTTTATTAATTGTTTTACTGGTAGAATATGGAAATGTCCTGATTCCTTTTCCTGTAGAAGTCTGTCCAACTACATAGTTCCCAATAGGTCTTTTTAAGGTACCATCTGTAAGCTTAGCAGAATCCCAACGGGTAACAAACATCAATGCAAGATAATCGCTCCATCCTTCGCCCCCTTGTTCTGCATTGCTTAAACAACCTGCCTGTGATGGACCACCCGTCAATCTGTTAGAAATACCATGGCCATATTCGTGCACCATTACACCATCGTCGAAATCACCATCTAATTTTGGAGTATGTGTCCATAAAAACATTTGCATTCTTCCACTACCACCATCTGCAGGTGTTGAAAAATTTGCATTATCTGTACCTGAACCATCCTGAGCTTCTGCTTTTACATAATCGTTTCCAATTCCTCCCCTACTTATATTGTCCTTCTGGAAATTGCCGCCTACTTCATCAAAACCATATTGATAAGTAATATCATGAATAATATTATTCCAGTAGAATAAATTGGTAGTTGCAGCTTTTCTATTTGAAGGAGTAGTTGGTGCTAAAGTAAAATTAGAAACAAGACCAAAAGTAAGGTTAGGGAGAGCAGTAGTGGAGGTGTCAAATCTTCCTGGGGAGTTTTTACCTAAGCTATCATCATAAGCCCAAACATTATTCCCTTTGGTAATATTATAGTTTGTAGTACCATCAAAATTCCAGGCATAAGTTGTTGCATTATTTCCAACTCCGGCTTTCAACCAAGGGTTAGTTTCAGTGGCCAAAGGACCATAAGCCGGACTTTCGCGAGGGAAAGGAATTACATAGTATGAAGCTGAAGAAATATTCAAAGGAGGGCATGCTGCCAACTTATTAACAGAATTAGTTTTAAAATCTAAGTGATTGAATTTCAGTTGTTTAAATTGATTTAACTTATTTTCAGCTGCAGATTTATTTTCACTGTCATGATGACCATAATTACAAGTAACTGTCCAGTTGTTTTTATCTATGAAATCGCCATTTAAAGCATTTACTCTCACATTCCACCAATCAGCAGACTTCACATCATCTATATTGATATTCCAGCCAAGGCTTACTGTATTGAAATTATCGGTAGACACCCAAAGCAGTTCTGCTTCTATTTTTTCTTTAGCTATTCCTGCGTCCGTAAAAGCGATTTTATGATTAGATGTAAATTGATCTTCCGTGATTGATAATCCTACTGGAGTATTCAGCTGAAGGTAAGCTGCTGCTTTATAAACTGCATCTGTTGCAGAAAGAACCGGAGTAGAAGATTGTACTTTTTTATCAATCTGGCTTACAAATTTACCTGAAGTGTAAGCCACTTTATTATCCACCAAAGCAATTACTTTGATAGCATTATATACTTTTACTCCTTTGCAGGTTTGCTGAAGATAGATATAATTAATATTTGTATTCTGATCATAATAAGCATCACTTACCACATATTGTTGTTTTAATTCAGGAACAACTAATCCCGCCTTAGATGATAAAAGCAAATCCTTTACTTTAGTTGTGGTTAAATTTTGTGCCGACAAACTAAGGGATAAGCCAAGAATTGTTATTGTAAATAAAGATTTTACACTTTTCATAAGTATATTTTTAGGCTTACTTTTTAGTTTACACAATCTTCCGTTAAGGAATATAAAATTCAAATTCATATTTAAATCAATAAATTTAAAGAAATTACTATTATCTAATCGGGCAGCAAGATAAGGGATTTGGTTTTTCACTCACTAATTTAAGGAGGAATTAAGGCAATTTTATCAAAAATAGGAAACAAGACCATTGACTTGATATTTAAGTATTAGTATCCAAATTATTTCAAAAAAATAATACTAAAGGATAAATATATTTAAAAATCGCTGCTGACTTTTTGGGTAATTCAACATTCATTTCATAAAATTCTTAATTTCCATTAGATTTGTCAAGTTCATAAAGCAACCGAAAATAATAGTTATGGCTGATAATAATAATACTTACTCGTTGGGCGAAGTGCATGGCTCGGTAGATACTACTGCTGATCGTAAGCCTTGGAAAAAGGTGCTATCTTATTTCGGACCGGCCTATTTAGTATGTGTGGGATATATGGATCCAGGTAACTGGGCCACCGATTTGCAAGGAGGTGCTAGGTTCGGTTATCAGTTGATATGGATATTACTCATGAGCAACCTGATGGCGTTGCTTTTGCAAAGTTTAAGTGCAAGACTAGGAATTGTTAGTCGTAAAGATTTGGCTCAGGTAAATCGAGAGGTATACCCTCCTGTTGTAAATGTATCATTATATGTATTAGCGGAAATAGCTATAGCCTCTTGTGATCTGGCTGAAGTACTTGGTATGGCATTAGGTTTGTACCTTCTAACAGGACTTCCATTAGTCTGGGGAATTGCCATTACAGTTTTAGATACATTTTTGCTCCTGTGGCTTCAAAAATTTGGAATCAGAAAGCTGGAAGCCTTTATACTTGCCTTAGTAGCAATTATTGGAGCATCTTTTATGATAGAACTGTTTCTGACCAATCCTCATCCAAAACCTACTGAGATACTAAAAGGATTTATGCCCACATCATTAAGTAAAGATGCTTTATATATTGCAATAGGAATCATTGGAGCCACGGTAATGCCGCACAATCTCTATTTACATTCGGCATTAGTACAAACCAGAAAAATTGGGGATGATGAGCAAAGTATCCGAAAAGCAATTCGTTTCAATCTTTTTGATAGCACCATTGCACTTAATGCCGCATTCTTTGTAAATGCTGCTATTCTGATACTAGCTGCTTCTGCCTTTTATCTTACAGGACATCAGGATGTAGCCAGAATAGAGGATGCCCACAAACTTCTTGCTCCATTATTAGGCACAAAGCTTGCTCCTGCCATATTTGCTATAGCACTAATAGCCGCTGGACAGAGTAGTACTATTACTGGAACGCTTGCTGGTCAGATAGTAATGGAAGGGTATTTACATGTAAGAATTAATCCGAAAATAAGAAGATTACTAACCAGATTACTGGCAATCATTCCGGCTATAATTGTTATAGCAATATTTGGCGAAGACAAAATAGATAGTATGCTGGTATTGAGTCAGGTAGTATTAAGTATTCAACTTGGTTTTGCTGTTATTCCCCTCATTCATTTTGTGAGTGACAAAAAACGTATGGGGCAGTTTGCTATCCGCTGGCACGTTAAAATCATTGCTTGGATTGTTGCTGCCATTCTTGTTTTTCTAAATGTAAAGATGGTTACCGAGCAGGCGCTAGAGCTATTTAATACTGATGGAAATCTGATCTGGAAAATAGTCACAATAATAGCAGCGTTGATATTTATCTGGTTATTTCTGGCTATGACATTCATTCCTATTATTCAAACCCGTATTAAAAATAAGGAATTATTACATGGAGATATGGCTAGCTTGACAAACCTTGCCGTAAAACCTATTAGGAATATTGCAATAGCCCTCGACTTCTCTAAAAAAGATGAGCACTTAATTGCTTACGCTCTGGCGCAAGGCAATAAAGGTGTACAATACACGCTGATTCATATAGTGGAGAGTGCTTCAGCAAAATACCTTGGAGAAGACACCGATGACAATGAAACAAGACAAGACAAAGAGCGCTTGAATTTGTATACAAAACATCTAAATGAATTTGGATACAATGCTACAGGAATAATTGGTTATAGAAGTCGTATTAAAGAAATAGTAAGAATTGTAAAAGAAACAGAAGCTGATTTGCTCGTTATGGGATCGCACAAACACTCCGGAATAAGAGATTATATATTTGGCGAAACTATTGATGCAGTTCGTCATGAAGTTGAAATCCCTGTATTGATAGTATAAATTACCTATATAATAGGATAACATATTATTTGCTTAATTAATTTATCTCCTATATTTACGTTTCATAACGATAGCAATGCCGCTAAAAAGAAACTTCACTTATTGGATTGATAAACGTCGATGGAAATTTTGTTTTCTATTGACTATGCTAGAAATGTCCTGAAGATAATTTTACAGTAATTAGTTTTTTATTAAGGGAGATTTTATAATTAACATGCCATCTAATTGGTAATATTCCCTTCTATTATATTTTCATTTTAAATTACAAAATATTTATGTCACACTATTATAGTTTAGGCAAAATACCACATAAACGTCATATACAATTTCGTAAGCCTGATGGAGGGTTATATTCAGAACAGTTATTCTCAACTGAGGGTTTTAGTAATGATTATTCTATATTGTACCACTGCAACCCTCCTACCTGTATCATCAAAACTGATGAGCCATTCTCAGTACAACCTAAGATTGTAGAAGAAAAGATGCTAAAGCCTCGCAGTTTTGAAGGTTTCAATATAAAACTTGAAGACGATTTCCTTAAAAGCAGAAAACCTGTTCTGGTGAATAATGACTGCCACATTGTACTGGCGGCTCCTAGAAAAAGTATGGAAAGCTACTTCTACAAAAATGCAGATGCTGATGAAATGATTTTTGTACATGAAGGCACTGGAAAATTATTAACTCAATACGGTGAAATTGAATTTGGTTATGGCGATTACCTGATTATTCCAAGAGGATCTATCTATCAGATAAAGTTTGATACAGAAGTAAACCGGTTGTTTATTGTAGAAAGCTTTAGTCCTATTCGTTTTCCCAGAACATACTTATCAAAAGCAGGTCAACTACTGGAGCATTCACCATTTTGTGAGCGAGATGTCCGTACGCCAAAAAACCTTACTACAATTGAAGAAAAGGGAGACTTTTTAATAATGAACAAGAAGAAAGGGATGATGTATCCTATTCATTATGCTTATCATCCATTTGATGTAGTTGGATGGGATGGTTGCTGTTATCCATATGCATTCAGCATACATAATTTTGAACCTATTACAGGAAGAGTTCATTTACCACCACCTATTCATCAGAATTTTGAGGCAAACAACTTCGTAATATGCAGCTTTGTTCCCAGAATGTACGATTATCATCCTCAATCAATACCTGCTCCATATAACCACAGTAATATAGATAGCGATGAAGTACTATATTATGTTGCTGGTGAATTTATGAGTCGAAAAAGTGTAAGTAAGGGGATGATTACATTACATCCTGCCGGTATTCCTCATGGGCCTCATCCCGGAGCTGTAGAAAAGAGTATTGGAAAAGAAAGAACAGAAGAGCTGGCAGTAATGGTTGACACTTTTCATCCTTTATCGTTGACTCAATATGCACTGGATACAGAAAATCCAGACTATCAATATAGCTGGATGGAATAATTTCCATCAATAATACAACAAAAAGAAGTCCCCGAGAGCATAACTCCGGGGACTTCTTTTGTGATATAAGCAGTTACTATTAAATGCCAACTTTCCTTTTCTTAGCACCAAGTCCAGCACCAGCTGCCAGTAGGATAAGACTAAGGCCTCCATCAAATGGAACGCCTCCATCTCCTCCACCGCCGTTATTGTTTGGTGTAAATCCACCACCACCTGTTCCAGGACCAGGATCCGGAATAGATGGCTGTGCCGATGATTTTACTACTCCAAGCATCATCACCAATACTATGATAACCATTGATTTTAATATACTTTTCATTTTCTTTTCGTTTATCTTGTTCTTAATGATGATTATTTAGCTAATATTTCAGTTTGATATACCGATTTACCTTCTGCGCTTTTCAGTACCAGTGTATACACACCACTTGATAAAGCTTTACTCATGTTAACAGTCTCTGTTTTTGATCCTTCTACATGTGTAATTAGCGTACTGAATACTTCCTGACCAAAACTATTAACCATTACTGCATTGTATTTACCGCTAGCAATGTTAGCAGTTTGAACCTTGAAAGATTTAGCAGTTACAGGGTTTGGAAACACACTGATATTTCCTTTAACTGTTACTACAGGAACTACTACTTTGCTTTGTTTGAATACAACACTGAAACGGTCTTTATAGCTTTGTACATCAACACTTGTAGGGGTAAAGCTAATCAGGCTTCCTGCAGCCACTTCTGTATTCAACATATTGTCTCTTACATAAGCTTCTAAACCAACAGCAGTAAAGTTGCTGATATCCGCTTTCAACTGATAAGTAGTATTAGCAGTTAACTGACCTAATCTTACTGGTAATACATCATTTACAGATGGCATTGGCAATCCATCGATGCTTAAGTCGTTGTTTGATTCTGTGATAGAGATATTCTCGCCACCATTCATCATCTTGCTTGCATCTTCGTTACCAATAGCTTTGGTAAAGTTGTTGTTGAAGTTTGCTACAGTTGCATCAGCTAATACATTGTTCTTGTACAATTCAATTGACATTAAACTGGTTGCAGAAGTTTGTCCAAATACATCATTATTAGTAGCGCCTGTTGTTTTATCAGCTTCAGTAAATGTAATACTTGGAATTGCATTACCATAGTTATTTACCAAGAACCCTTGGCCTGACTGTATGTAATCGAATGAAGCGTCTACACTGCTTCCTCCTTTAGGATTTGGTGTAACAATTATGTTACTTCCACTATATTGTACTGTAATATAACGTTGGTATCCAGTACCTGGATCTTGATAGGTAGGATCTAAATACCAGTAGGTATTATAAATATTTGAATGACCA
>CANFLJ010000033.1 GCA_947447815.1 Chitinophagaceae bacterium
AAACTATCGCCACAGGCTTGTGTAGAAGAAATACTGATACGTCCACAACTGGGCGACCTGTAATAACAGCAGGAGAATGCCAATAAAGATGATACTATTATATCAACAACATAGAAAGAACTTGTATTGATTGTTTACTTATAACTTACAACTTAATACCTAAAACCTACTAATCATAATGATGGAAATGTATACCGACGATTATTTTATGAAGCATGCACTGCGCGAGGCACAGGAAGCATTTGAGGAAGACGAAGTACCGGTGGGTGCAGTAGTGGTGGTAAACAATAAAATTATTGCCCGTGGACACAATCAGACCGAAAGACTGCAGGACCCTACCGCCCATGCCGAAATGATTGCCCTTACATCTGCCTTTAATCATCTTGGCGCAAAGTATTTGCCCGATGCCACATTATATGTTACCGTAGAACCCTGCTTGATGTGCTGTGGGGCATTGTACTGGAGCAAATTATCGCGCATTGTTTATGGTGCTTCGGATATAAAAAATGGGGGACTAAGATTTTTTCTGGAAGAGGACGGATTAATCAGTAAAGACAGATGGCCCTTTCATCCAAAAACACAATTAGTAAAAGGAGTATTAGAACAAGAGTGTGCCAGTTTGATGAAGTTGTTCTTTCAAAGTAAACGATAAAGAGGAGATAGGAGTTGGGAGATAGGAGAATACATGTTCATGTTAGAGAGTCGTTGTAGTTTTATATCAGTTCTGTTTTAGAAGAAATCAATAGTTTAAAATAATTGAGTTGTAGGCAACCCAAGTGCAGCATTGTTCAAATTTAAAGTATCATTACAATAAAATATTTATAATGAAATATACATGTGGCATTTTCTCGATAGTCATTTTTTTGACTACACTATTAATCTCTTGTGAAAAACAAGCACCTCCTTGTACAGGTAATTGTGCTGAAATTAATGCAAATGGTAAGATAATAAATAAACTAGACGGAACAATTGCGCCAACGGTACCTGTTGAATTAAGTTGGATAACTTTTGTCGGTGGCTTTTCCAAGTCAGAAGTTATTGTAACTGTAAACTCTAAACCTGATGGCTCATTTAATTTTACTACAAATATTGATACTTCATTTTTTTCAAAAGGATATTTTCTATCCTTAAGTGTTGGCTCCTGTAGTAATTATATGATTTTAGGTTACTCGGGAGTTATAGGAACAAGAATGTATACATTTGACACAACTGCATTTCAGAACATACAATTTGAAGTTTATCCTAAAGCAATTCTTAAATTAACCTTACAAAGGACATTAACTGATAGTTTTCAGAGTTATTCAATTAGTCATTCAAATGTTAATAATATATTTTACATATATGACTATAATATTGGTTCTCAAAATGAAATAACAGGAAGTAAAACAAAAGTAATAAATGTTGAAACTGTTGCAAACGTTTATACAAAAATTAGAATTGAAAAAGATTTTGCAAATGGTACATCATTTAAAACTTTAGATTCTATTAAGTGCTTTTCTAATTCTACAAATAATTATATAGTTTCCTATTAATGTGCAGCCTACAACAAGCAGTTTGAGCAGCAGCAGAAAAGTCGGCAATTTAAAGGTCGTTCAGTGCCGCCGCGGTTGCAATCGAAAAATGAGTTTAAAACAATAATGTGAAAATGAGTACTAGTAACCAGTAACTAGTAACCTGCAACGTAATTGTGTATTCTCCCGACTCCTACCTCCCGTCTCCTATCTCCTGTATTATAACACCTCCGCAATTCTTACCATATAGTTTTTAGGGAAAGAGAATAAGGATTCTTCTATCTGACCAAAAATACCAAACACGGTACTGCCACTGCCGGTCATGGCAGCATACACGGCACCTTTGGCATAAAGTTCTCTTTTAATATGGTCTATTGCAGGATGTTCTCTGGAAATTGGTCCTTCAAAATCATTGATCAGTTCTTTATTCCAGGTACTGATAGGCTGCAGTATAATATCCTTAATACTTTTTTCTTTTCTGGCAGGTTTTATTTGTTCAAAAGCCCACTTGGTGGCAATATGGATGCCCGGATTAACCAGTAGTACTTTGTATCCCGAAAGGTTTAGCGGAACTCTTTCCTGTAGTTCTCCTCGGCCCATACCAATACTAGGAGCATTGATAATAAAGAACGGGCAATCGCTTCCCAGTATCAAAGCAAATTCTATCAGCTGAGCTTCGGTAAGTTCCAGATTAAAATACTCATTCAGCATCAATAATGTAAAAGCGCCATCAGCACTACCGCCACCCAAACCAGCACCCATCGGTATTTGTTTGTTTAGTAGTATATGCACCGGACTTACCTTGCCCGGAAAAGCATCTTTAAGAAGCTGGTAGGCCGTTACACAAAGATTTTTGTTGATATCGCCTACAATGGTGGTTCCTACGTTGGTAAATTGAAACTTGCCATTGCTGGAAGGGATTATTTCCAGGGCATCTTTTAGCGTAACAGGAATAAAACAGGTTTCTAAGTTATGAAATCCATCCTCCCTTTTTTCGGTAATGTTTAATCCAAGATTGATTTTACAGTTAGGCAAACTAACCATATGGCAGCAGTATTATATGAAGAGATCCTGAGTTTATCTTTTTCTTTTCTTAAGTTCGTCTCTGATTTCAATAGCCTTGATGTAATCTTCGTTTTCCAGCACTTCATCCAGCAAAGCCTGCAATTCGTCCTTAGATAAACTGGATAAATTATTTTTATCAGCAGGTTCTGGTGCCGTAGCAAAAGCTTCTGTTTTAGCTTCCTTACTTATTGCACTTTCGTCGATGGTAATGCCAGCATTTTCCAGAATACTTTCGTAAGTATAAATAGGACAATTAAACCGTACCGCCAATGCCAGCGCATCACTGGTTCTGCTATCAATTTCTATTACATCGTGATCATTGAAACAAACTAGTTTGGAGAAAAAGATGCCTTCGCTTAAATCGTTTATCACTACTTCCTGTAGTTCCAGCCCAAAGGCTTTCATCATGTTCTTTATCAGGTCGTGCGTTAGTGGTCGGCTAGGGCGCATATTCTCTAAAGCAACCGTAATTGCTTGCGCTTCAAAGCCACCAATTACGATTGGTAATCGTCTGGTTCCATTTACTTCTCCCAGTACTACAGCATAAGATTGTGTTTGTGTAATACTGTGTGTAAGTGCAATAATTTCTAGTTCAATCTTTTTCATTCCTGTACAAAGAAAATGATTTTGTTTCAAAATATTTATTTCCATTTGCACATGCAACAAACATTTATATAATTTCGCCCCTATTATTATAACCATGAACACAATTTCTTTATTCAATTTAAGCGGAAAAACCGCATTAGTTACAGGCTGTACCAGAGGTATAGGACAGGCAATGGCAGTAGCTTTGGCCGAAGCAGGAGCCGATATTATTGGCGTATCAAATTCGCTAAAACCGGGTAGCGACACGGAAAAGAAAGTACTTGCTACCGGCAGAAAGTTTTATACCTATGCTGCCAACTTTGGCGATAGAGATGCTCTATATGCATTTATTCATCAGGTAAAAGCAGACCATCCGGTAATAGATATCCTGATTAATAATGCAGGAATGATTATGAGAGCACCAGCAGCAGAACATTCTGATGAATACTGGGATGAGGTAATGAATGTAAACATCAATGCACAATTTATACTGACCAGAGAATTAGGAAAAGAGATGATAAAAAGAAAGAGCGGAAAGATCATCTTTACCTGTTCTTTATTATCCTTTCAGGGCGGCGTAAATGTACCAGGATATGCTGCCAGCAAAGGCGCATTGGCTAGTTTACTAAAGGCGTTTGCTAATGAGTGGGCAATACATAATGTGAATGTAAATGGTATAGCTCCGGGCTATATTTCTACGGATAATACAGAAGCATTGAGAAATGACGAAGACAGAAGCAAAAGTATTTTAGCGCGTATACCTGCGGGCAGATGGGGCGAACCAGATGATTTTAAAGGAGCAACCGTTTTTCTGGCTTCCAATGCAGCCAACTACGTACATGGTACCATCCTTACAGTAGATGGTGGATGGATGGGAAGATAGAAAAGCATAAAGTACTAGCATAAAAGAGCCCCGAAATTTCGGGGCTCTTTCTCTTTAACAAAAAATCTAACCTATCTAGAAACTCATCATCTCTTTAAACTTCACAGTCTGACGACGGCTAACTTCTATCTTCTCTCCACCTTTCAATTCTACCAGTAAACCGCCATTGAAATATGGTTCTATCTTTTCTATCCATCGCAGATTTATAATATGCTTTCTGTTTGCACGGAAAAATACTCTGTTGTCCAGTCTTTCTTCCAGAGCATTCAACGATTTTAAGATAAGCGGCTTGTTGGTACCAAAGAATACTTTGGCATAATTGCCCACGCTCTCAAAAAGTCTGATTTCATTCAGCTTCACAAACCAGCAACGTTCGCCATCTTTTACAAATACCTGATCGTTTTCGGTAAGGGTACCACGAGAGAAAGCTGGATCGCCCATTTTTTCTTTCTCCAGTTCATACACAAGCTTACTGATAGCATCAGCCAGTCGTTTAGGCTCTATAGGCTTCAGCAGATAATCCAGTGCATTTACTTCAAAAGCCTTTAAAGCATACTCATCATAAGCAGTAGTGAAGATAACTTTTGGAGATCGCTCCAGTTCGGTAAGTAAATCGAAGCCTGTTTTTCCGGGCATCTGAATGTCCAGAAATATTAGATCGGGGTTTAATAATTCTATCTTTTCAAGACCTTCATCTACGTTGGATGCTTCGTCTACTATTTCAATCTCAGGATGAGCAAGAACCAGCTTTTTTAGTTCGTTTCTTGCCAGACGCTCATCATCAATAATAATACTTTTAATAGCCATAACTGTTTAGTTTTATTTGTTTAGAGGCATTATTACTTTTGCCTCCACTATTCCATTACTTAAATCTTTCAGTTCAAATTTTGCCGCCGAACCATACATCAGGTTTAGTCTGTTCTGGGTACTGGAAACGCCAAATCCTTCTGATTTATAATTTTCTTTTAAGGTGCCGGTACTTTGTACAATCAATTCGCGCTGCTGATTGTTTAATCGGGAGATAATCCGCACAAAACCACCGTTTATTCTTTTACTTACACCATGCTTTATGGCGTTTTCTACCAGCGTCTGCAGCATCATTGGTGGTACGGGCTCCGATAAGGTTTCTTCGTCTATATCATACTCCACTTTCAGCCTATCTTCAAAACGGATATATTCCAAAGCAAGATAATCTTTTACAATACTCAACTCTCTTTCTAAAGGAGAAGTTTCTGCTTTTTCGGCCTGCATACTACTTCTAAGGATATTGCTTAATTCGGTTATTGCCGTTCTTGCTCTTTCCGGATTCTCGTCTACCAGCGCACGAATACTATTTAAGGCGTTGAAAATGAAATGAGGGTTGATATGCGACTTGATGGTTTTTAGTTCCAGTTCTTTTACCAGTCCTTCCAGCTTTACTTTGTTTACCTCTTCTTTTCTATCGGCTTCCACAAAGTGCCATATATAGTATAATGAACTCCAAACGAAAATAATTGGGGATTCCTCTATCAGGTGATACATAAACCGTTTAAGGATATCGCCTTTCAGGGAAGGATCAAACCATCCCAGCCACTGAATAAAACTACTGCTGACAATGCTAAAAAGAACGCAGATGGCAGCTACCAGTATCAAAAGAGAAATTAGGTTGTGTGTCTTAAGGGGTGGAGTAAGTTTTAATCGGTGAATTAAACAACGTAGCAGATGGGTAACCATTACACCCAGGATAATTATCAGTGATAATCTTTTTACGAAAATCAAATTCAGTGTTTTGTCAAAGGAGTACACAAAAAACAGAATGGCCAGACCATAAAATATCCATCCTGTTAATTGACAAATCCAGTATACCGATAATTTTTTCTTCATTACCGACAAAAATAGGAACTGTCCTTTTTACAGAAGGAGGATAATTTTATTAATGGTAAAAACAATGGTTATGTGGTAACGGGACTAGTATTATTCGTCGTCGAAAGAGCCCTTTACGTAACGTTTGATAACGCCACGGGTACTATCGCGAATGAAAGTTACTATCTCATCTCTTTCGTCGGAAGCAGGAATTTCCTCTTCGATGAACTCCAGAGCCTGGGTAACATTAAGTCCTTTATTATAGATAGTACGATAGATATCTAAGATATGATTGATTTTATCGATACTGAAGCCACGTCTTTTTAATCCAACACTATTTACGCCTCCATAGCTTAATGGATTACGGATAGCCTTGATATAAGGAGGTACATCTTTACTTACCAGACTACCACCTGCGATGAAGGAATGCTGACCGATATGTACAAACTGGTGGATAGCGCAAACGCCTGCAATCCAGGAATAGTCGCCCATTATTACGTGTCCTGCCATCTGAGAGTTGTTACTCATGATACAGTTGTTGCCAATCAGACAATCGTGAGCAATATGACTATAAGCCATAATCAGGCAGTTATCGCCCAATTTGGTTTTTCCTTTCTCGGTAGTACCTCTGTTGATGGTTACAAACTCACGAATAGTAGTGTTGTCCCCTATTTCAACGTAGGTTTTTTCGCCATTAAATTTAAGATCCTGTGGAACAGCACCCAATACAGCACCAGGAAAAACTCTACAGTTTTTACCAATTCTGGTACCTTCCATGATGGTAACATTACTTCCTATCCAAGTGCCTTCTCCTATCTGCACGTCTCCATGTATGACCGTAAATGGATCGATTTTTACGTTCGGCGCAACACTTGCGTTCGGATCTATGTAAGTATATGGATGTGTCATCCTTTTTAAATTATTAATGGGCAAAACAATACTAAAATAAACAATAAACAAAAATATAATTTTGTTTACCGCTTCAAAATTTAACTTCTACGTACAACCTGAGCAACTAAATCAGCTTCAGTAGCTACTTTTCCGCCAACATAAACAGTCCCTTTCATTTCACAAATACCGCGACGAATTGGTCCTACAAACTCCATTTTAAGTAGCATGGTATCACCAGGAACTACTTTTTGTTTGAATTTACAGTTGTCTATTTTAAGGAAATAAGTATCATACTGACCTTCCGGCATCGAATTAATACAAAGAATACCACCTGTCTGAGCAAGAGCTTCAATTTGTATAACACCCGGCAAAACAGGATTACCCGGGAAATGTCCTGGAAAAAACCATTCGTTGAAGGTTACATTTTTAACGCCCAGAATATGTTTGTCGGTCAATTCGATGATTTTATCTACAAACAGGAATGGGTGTCTGTGCGGTAAAGTCTTTTCAATTTGCTGAAAATTTAATACCGGTGGCACAGTTGGGTCGTAAACAGGCACATCTTTTACGTGCTTGTTCTTTTTAATATACCTTTTTATCTTCTTAGCAAACTCTACGTTGGTGCTATGACCTGGTCTGTTGGCAATAATTCTTGCTTTAATAGGATAGCCAATCAATGCAAGATCCCCAACTACATCCAGTAGTTTGTGACGGGCAGGCTCATTTGGAAAGCGTAATTCCAGATTATTTAAATAACCTTCGCTCTTTACTTCAATCTTGTCTTTACCAAAAACTTTTGCAAGACGGTTCATTTCATCGTCTGTAATAGGTTTATCTACTACTACGATGGCATTTTTTACGTCGCCACCTTTTATAAGGTCATGTTCCAGTAAAGTTTCCAGTTCATGCAAAAAACAGAATGTTCTACAAGGAGCAATCTCCGTTTTAAAGTGCTTAATGCTCTTTAATCCTGCATGTTGAGTGCCTAATACAGGGCTATTGAAATCGATAAGGGTAGTTATCTGATAGTCTACGGCAGGCATAGCTACCATTTCTACACGCTTATCATCATCATATAAATAGATGTTCTCGTCGATACTATACCATGCTTTAGCCGCATCTTGTTCCTGTACACCTGCTTTAGAAATAAGTTCTACAAATGGTTGAGAACTTCCATCCATAATAGGTACTTCTGGAGCATTCAATTCTATCAGTGCATTATCTACGCCCATTCCTACCAAAGCAGCAAGAATGTGTTCTACTGTGCTCACCTTCACATCATCTATCTGCAAAGTAGTTCCTCTGCTAGTATCGGTTACCAGATCGCAATCTGCTTTTATTACTGGTTGACCAGGAAGGTCTACACGTTGAAACTGTACACCAAAACCAGGGTTAGCCGGTTTGATAACCATATCCACTAAAATTCCTGTATGAAGACCTGTTCCGCTAATCTTGACAGCACTGACAATGGTGTGTTGCTTATCGGGATTAAAAGTATTATCCATGTATTATTTTCTCTTCTTAAAGTGACAAAAGTAAAAGATAGTGACTAGAAAACTTAAATTGATGTCTTTTCTAACAAAATTTGTTGAATTAAGGCCTCTAATTCCTTAACCCTTTTTTCCAGTTCGGGTAGTTTACGGCTAATAGCCTGACTACGTAATGAGGCGGTATAATCGTATGCAGGAGTTCCCGTAACAACAGAATCGGGAACTTTAATAGATTTAGAAACACCGCTCTGTGCATTTATTTTGCTGCCATCAGCAATAGTAATATGACCTACAATGCCAGCCTGACCCCCAATCATTACATTATTGCCAATTTTCGTACTACCACTTACGCCTGTTTGAGCTGCGATAACTGTATTCTGTCCTATTTCTACATTATGCGCTACCTGAATTAAATTGTCCAGTTTGGCGCCCGCCTTTATTATGGTAGAACCCATAGTAGCACGGTCAATGGTTGCATTTGAACCTATTTCTACATAATCTTCCAGTATAACATTGCCTATTTGAGGAATCTTTTTAAAGGAACCATCGCCCATTGGAGCAAATCCAAATCCATCTCCGCCAACTACTGTCCCAGAATGTATGATGACGTTTTTGCCTACTACACAGTCTTTATAAATTTTTACGCCGGGATGAAAGATACAATTGTCACCAATAGTTACATTGTTGCCAATAAAAACGCCTGGGAATATCTTTACATTATTACCTAGGATTACATTTTCGCCAATGTAGCTAAATGCAGCTACAAATACGTTCTCCCCCAATTTAGCAGTATTTGCTATGTAAGAAGGTTGTTGAATACCGGTTAACTGTAAGGTTTGCAGTTCTTCATATTTATTTAGAAGAATGGCAAATGCAGAATAAGCATCTTCTACCCTAAGTAGCGTAGCTTTTACGGGTTGTTTAAGCTCAAAGCTTTCATTGATGATTACAATCGAAGCATTGGTACTATATAAGTACTCCTCGTATTTTGGGTTTGCCAGAAATGACAATTGTCCTGCAACGGCTTCTTCGATTTTGCCAAATGAACCAACCGCAGCTTCAGGATTTCCTTCCACTCTGGCGTTAATAATCATTGCAATCTGATCTGCTGAAAACTGCATAAAATGTTTTTAACATGGTTAGCAAACCGCTTTAATATTTCTATATAAAACAGTTCATTATTCTAAGTAATAGAACAAATATAAAATTTTTTTACCTGCGCAGCAACCGTTTTATGGATAAGTGGGTCTGTTATTTCCGAAATATCCTTCACGGCTCCGTCCTTATATAATATATTTATTCTTTCGTCCTGTGTCTTGTAAAGTGTGTTTTCGGTAGCTCCGGTAAATGCAAAATAGCTGGCATCTTCTGCCGGAATTGCATAAAGAGACTGTGCTTCCTGCTGTTTTTTAGCTAACTCTTCTGCTGTAAAAGGGGTAGCCTGAATAACCACTTTAAATAGTTTTCTGTTCAATAGATTAGTACAAAGTAGCTTCAATACAGGATCGGAATGGTTGCTCCAGCATTTAATAGCATACTCCATATCTACATCATCCATGTGCAGAAAATGATCTAAAGCTTCCTCGTTTAGCGTGCCAGAAAAATCCTGTAAAAAATATTTCAAGGATGGACTAAGAAACAATTCTTCGCCCTTACTCATCAGGTATTTAACTCTTTCTACAATCTTTTTAAGCATTTGTTCTGCTGCCAGAACGGTCTTGTGCAGGTATACCTGCCAGTACATCTGCCTGCGGGAAACCAGAAATTTTTCTATGCTGTATACTCCTTTTTCCTCCACCATCAGTTCTCCATCCAGCACCACCAGCATCTTTATTATTCTGTCATAACCAATTACGCCCTCGCTTACTCCGGTAAAGAAACTATCTCGGGTAAGGTAGTCCATTCTATCTACATCCAGTTGACCGCTGATCAACTGATGAAGGAACTTCTTTGGATATTTATTGGTAAAGATATCAATAGCCATTTGCAGCTTTCCACCCATTTCGGTATTCAGATGCTCCATGATACGGAGGCTAATAGTCTCGTGATGTACTCCAGGAAGCAATACATTTTCCAGTGCATGGGAGTATGGTCCGTGACCAACATCGTGCAAAAGGATAGCTGCTTTGGCGGCCACTTCTTCTTCTGGCGTAATCTCTACTCCTTTTATTTTCAATTCATTAATAGCGTTACACATCAGGTGATATGCGCCTAAAGAATGGTGTAATCTGGTATGAACGGCTCC
>CANFLJ010000034.1 GCA_947447815.1 Chitinophagaceae bacterium
ATGCTATATTCATTTTTTGAAATATCTATCTTAAAATTGGTAGAGAATTCGTTGTTTTCAGAGGGGTTCATTGTACTTTTTGTTTTTAGGTGAATGAAGATGATTGGCTTTAAGTTTATTGGGCTGCAATACTTCCAGATTTTTTATATTCAAAATCCAATTATTGGAAGCAGCTTTCCAATTTTTCATTTTTGATCGTCCCCCGACTAACCAACCTACACTTGTGTAATAGTTGTAAAATTTGTTTGACTCTAAATTCGGATAATTCTGCTCTTTAAAATATTCATTTACCTGCAAAAGGGTAGGAGTAGTTTCCTCCTCCTTTTTTATGATGATTTCTTTTTTGGCGCAACTTTTTTCTTCTGTATTAGTTTGTATTTCAGAAGACCGTACTAAAAAATGAACATCTTTTTTTTGCGCTTGTGTACTCTGTATTAGTGTATTTGTATTATGTATTAATGTATTATGTATTAGATGTTCATTATTTAGTACGGTTCCTGACTTAATTTTAGTCAGGTTGTCTTCAACCTGTTCATTATTTGGTATGCTACATGTTTGAATTTTAGACTGGCTGTTGTCAACCTGTTCATATATTAGTACGGTTCCTGATTGAAAATTGTACAGGTATACCATGCTGCCTTTATAGGAGTTGTAGGAGGGTGAATATTTTAAGTAACCATACTCGTTCAATTCTCTCATACACTTGTGGTAAGTGGCTTTAGAATTGATTTTAGAGACCTTCATAAGATCATGCCTAGTAATACTTACCGGGTTTACAAAATGGTTGATATACCAAAATTGCAATAGTGATACAAACATGCTTACATGTGTTGGATTTAACCGTTCATCAGTTGAAGCTTTGGTGAAAAAACTTGCAAGGAATTGTATGTAGTTCATGGCTAATTGTTTTTATCAATTTTGCCAACCAATGATTTTTCGAGTACTGAAACAATTTTATTTTTATCTAAGAGCGCTTCAATGTCGTTGTTATTGTAGAAAAATATTCCTCCGATTTTAGTGAACGATAGAATGCCAGTAACTCTGAAATTTTGTAATGTACCTGGCGATATTTTTAGGAGACGTCTTACTTCGTTACTTTTCAACCACTCTTTTTGTTTTGCTACTTTAGAATTAATCAAAGTTTTTAAATCTTCGAGTAATTGATGCCTAAATTCTGTGAGATCTTCTTTGGTTACGATATCAACTGACATTTTATTTATTTTGATAAGTGGCAAAACAATGTCTAATGATTTGTTTTGTTTCCCCATATCTTCCCAAGTTGGGAGAAATAAATATTAAATTGGTTAAGAATCAATGACTTATGCATGAGTAATAGCTTTCAAGAGATTTGCCGGAGTGAAATAGATGTTTTTATAGTATAAAAAATCAACAAAAAAGGGTTAAAAACAGTAATTTATTCAAATCTCCCCATATTACCCAACATGGGAAAAAACGAATCAAAATCAACCAAATAAAATGGCTAGTTATAAAAAATTAATTCAGTTCGGGTGATAAATGCTGATTTTAATCTATCTAAGAATTTTGTTATGCCTTTTTTTCTTTCTTTGATTTCCTTATAAGTATGATAGAAGTCTCCTATATCAATATTGAACATTTTTGCTAAAAATGAGGCTATTTGTTTTAAATCCGCATTACCATGATTGAATACGCCTAAAGAAAATAGAGCATAAATAAGTTCTGTTAGATCGGCTTTACTTTCGGTCCATTCCAGTTTGGATTCAATATTGATTGAATCAATTGGAATAATAGTTGTATCCAATTCCAACAATTTTTTGTCTAGAAATGTTTGATAGTAATCCATTGAAATTAACCTAGAAACTTTGTAGTCATGACTGGTGCAAAAATGTTTATCAGCATCATAAATGTGGTAATCATCAATAAGATTAGTATCTAAATTCTCCCTAATGAAATATAGTTTATCCAGATGAGTGCAATTGTTTCTAAAATAGGTGTAGAACTCTTTATTTAAGTCAAAGTAGCTCTTTAGTTTTCCGAGTTCTTTAATAATATATTCTCGTATATTATTTTCGCTTCCAATTGGTTTACGTGATTCATATTTCTGAACCATTTTAAAATAGTAGAGCTTGGAATAAAACTTTGGTTTATGGACTTTGAAAAAATTTATTTCTTCATTACTATTTATGAAAGTATGCTTTAAAATATCAACTTTGAGTTTGTTGATAGCTAATAAACTCTCCTCTGCTTTTAATTGGGCTTTTTCAATTGAATTGGTTCGTTCATCTAAATCTACTTTTCTTAGACTAACTTCAAGATCGTTTAAATATAACACTACTATTTCATCCACAAGAACAAATTTAGAATTGATATAATTGTTGATAGTATTAGAACTATAGGTCTAATATTTCAAAAAATGGAATTCTCAAATGTAGTTTATGATATTTATTAAAAGGATATTAATATTCAAATGTCTTTTTAAGTTTTGTGAAATAATAGCTTTTAAATAATTTTTAAGACTATAACTTCTTTATTTTTTAATGAATTAAATTGAAGTCTTTCTTTTAATATTTTCATATCGTCACCTACTTTTCTATCTACGATTTTGGCATAATGCTGGGTAGTACGAATATTTTTATGGCCTAACATTTTGCTTACACTTTCAATAGGGACGCCATTTGTAAGGGTTACTGTTGTTGCAAAAGTATGACGAGCGATATGAAATGTTAGTTCTTTATTTATGCCACATACGTCGGCTATCTCTTTTAAATAACTATTCATTCTTTGGTTACTTAAAATTGGTAGTAACCGTTCTTCATTTATACACTGGGGGTGGTCTTTATATTTATCAACTATTTGTTGAGCTGCAGGTAATAATGGAATATTTGAAGCAGATTCTGTTTTTTGACGGTGGGTAAAAATCCATTTTTCACCATCAATGCCTACTGTAATATTTTGTTTAGTTAAGTTTTTTACATCGATATACGCTAAGCCTGTAAAGCAACTAAAGATGAAAATATCTCGCACAACACGGAGTCTATCTGTTGGAAATTCTTTTATTCTGATTGCTTCAATTTCTTCCTCCACTAAAAAATCACGTTCTACATCTTTGATTTTACTCTTATAGTTTGCAAATGGATTTTTATCTAACCATCCATTGGCAATACAAATACGAATGATTTTACCGAAGTTCTTAATGTACTTAACTGCAGAATTATTGTTGCATTTCCGAACACTTCGAAGATAGAATTCGAATTCTGTTACAAAAGAATGATCCACTTTTCTAATGTCTATATCAGTTAAGTTGTATTTCCACTTTAAAAAATCAGTTGTATGCTTTAAGGAAGTTTTATAGCGTTCAAGGGTGCCTGGTGCAAACTCGTCCCCCAGTAATGCTTTAATTTTATTGTTATGATCTGTGAAGATGTTAACCAAACTAAGGGGTCTTTCATCTACACCGGTGAATTTATTCTTAATACCTATAGCCGTTATTATATCTCCTTTGGCTAATAATTTTTGATGAACCTCAAATAATTTTGCTTGTAAAGTATCTAAATAGGTATTCAATACTTTGGATTCTTCTTTTGTACCCATCATGTGGCCTGAATCGCGATTCCATTTATCTGGAAGGCAATCTTTGCTGGTGGAGATTTCTGCTCTTTTCCCATTAACAGTTAATCTAAGATAAATAGGTACTACACCAGAAGTGTAATCTTTAGGTTTCTTCAAATAGAAGAGAATACTTACGTTGTTGGACATAATGTGTTGGCATTAAAAAAGATGATAAAATTAGCGGTGCAACCAACAGCAAACAAGATGTTCAAAATTTGAACCCCTTACCAGTAAAGGGTTTTAGCGTAATTCGGTGAGTAAAAATTCTCCTAAATAATCACTCACCGCTTTACTCACTAGGATTTTGTTATCCAATGAATAGTTTGACATAGTGCCAAACAAAAACCCCTGCAATATCAATGATTTGCAGGGGTTTGGTGAGTTTTGAAAGCTCTTTGGCGGAGAGAGAGGGATTCGAACCCCCGGACCTGTTACAGTCAACAGTTTTCAAGACTGCCGCAATCGACCACTCTGCCATCTCTCCGGGTGCAAAATAATGGTCTGAAAGCTACTCTCCCAAATAAATTTATGCAAAAACGAAAAAAATATTTATTTACATGTCTTCCAGTATCTTTTTATAGCTGGTAATGATCCCTTTAATGAGTGAGGAAGAGAATCCTTGATGCTCCATTTCGTTCAATCCAGCAATAGTACATCCCTTAGGGGTGGTTACTTTATCTATTTCCTGTTCTGGATGTGTATTCTTTTTCAGCAAGAGCTCTGCCGCTCCCTTTACGGTTTGCGCCGCAATGATAGAGGCGGTAGCTGCACTAAACCCTATTTCTATCCCCCCTTGTATATTAGCACGAATGTAACGCATAGCATATGCAGTGCCACATGCCCCAAGTACGGTAGCTGCATCCATTAGCTTTTCATCTATTAATACCGTTTTACCTAGATTGTTAAATAAATCAGTTACAAAAGCAATCTCCGCTTTATCTGCATTCAGGTGACTTAAACAGGTCATACTTTCTTGTATTGCAATAGCCGTATTAGGCATTGCTCTAAAAATTGCCAGGTCTTTACTGGTAAATTCTACCAGATCCTTTAACCAGATACCAGTAATTACACTGATTAACACAGGTTTTTTAGTAAGTATCGGTTTATTTATTTGTTCCAGTATCTCTTTAATCTGAAATGGCTTTACCGCTAGTATTACATAATCTGCAAATTCTACTGCCTTAGTGTTATCATCGGTAATGATTACGCCTTTACTTTCCAGACCAGCAAGGGTCGCTAAATTTCTTTTAGTGACAATTATATTTTCTGGTTCTACAAATTTGCTGCTGATCAAACCCTCGGCGATTGCTGTACCAAGGTTTCCTCCTCCAATAATGGCTATTTTCTTGCTCATAATAATTGTTTTAGTTGCTTAGTAGTATTTATTTTCCAGTAAGTAATTCTTTACATAATCAATTACGCCTTCTTCCAGTGAATGAAATGGTTTTGTATATCCTGCGTCCACCAGCTTCTTCATTTCTGCCTGTGTGTAATACTGGTATTTGTCCCTGATATCAATTGGCATATCTATATATTCTACATGGGTATCCAGATTCATACCAGCAAACGTAGATGCTACCAGATCGTAAAATGCTCTTGCTTTTCCGGTACCCAGGTTATAGATGCCATTTAGTTCTGTATTCCATTCATTAGCCAGCATCTTTTCCAGCAACCAGTCTATTACGCTTACTACATCTTTTACATAAATAAAATCGCGTAATTGCTTTCCATCTTCAAAATCCGGACGATGACTCCTAAAGAGTTTTACTAGTCCATCTTTTTTAATCTGATTAAAAGAATGCCAGATTACACTTGCCATTCTACCTTTATGGTATTCATTAGGTCCATACACATTAAAGAATTTAAGACCTGTCCAGTATTTTGGTTGATTTAGTTGACCTAAAGCCCATTTGTCAAATTCATTTTTACTGATTCCGTATGGGTTTAATGGTTTCAACTGATCTATTTTGCTTTCATCATCATCATATCCATTTTCGCCGGCACCATAAGTAGCAGCAGAAGATGCATAAATAAATGGAATGTTTTTGCGACAACAATAGTCCCATAGTTTTTGAGAATACTGCACATTCAGTTCCTCATGTATAGCATAATTAAACTCAGTGGTATCTGTTCTTGCTCCCAGATGAATGATGGCGTCTATCTCTATGATATCTTCATTGTCCAGCCATTCTATAAATTCTTTTCTGTCAATTACAGCTTTGTAAACTTTGTCTTTCCAGTTATTTTTCTTGTCTTCTCTGTCAAATTCATCAACAATAATAATATTACGATATCCTTTATTGTTCAATTCCTGCAACATACAGCTACCTATAAATCCAGCTACTCCTGTAACAACTATATTTTTCATTCTTTTATATTAATTTCTGCAAAGTTGCAGGTAAATGGGCAAAAAAAAAGCTGACTATTTATTAGTCAGCTTTTTTGCAATAAGATTATATTATTTAATTTTTGCTTTTGTAGCTTCTAACTCTTTTTTAGTCTCATCCAGGTCTTTCTTCATTTCTATCATGTAAAGAGTCAATTCTTCCACTTTTTTCAGTAGTAAACCATTCATTTTACCTAAATCAAGACCGTTATTCATTACTTCCTGAGTGGTAGGCATATCTGGTAAATGGCCATTATCCTGAATGTATTTTTCTAACTGATAAATAGGGATAAGTTTGTAGTCTTGTTTCAATACATGGTCAAACCAGTCTTCAGAGTTCTTTACAGCAACTTTTACTTTTTCGGTAAGGATTCCTTCTTCTACATATAGTTTGTACCCGTCTACCTGCGTATTTACATTGCCCACTTTTACACGTCCCTGATAAGAATCTATAGAGAAAAATTCCTGATCTTCACTTGCGCCTATTGGTTTGAAACAAACTTTAAAAGTCTGAGGGCTATTGATGCTTTTATCGCCGGAAACTCTTGCACCTACTGTCCAGTAACTAACATTTGTAGGACTGGTAATATCGCCATTCGAGAACATAATACTTGGTTCGTTCTGTCCACTTTCGGCCCACTCATTACTCAAAGTCAGTAATACATTTTTCTGTCTGGTATTACCTGCTCCTCTTTTTATTTCTATAGCAGATTGAGGAGTAAGTGTTCCAATACCAATATTACCTGTTAAAGGAAAATGGTTCTCACTATTAGGAAAAGTAGTATCAATGTACTGATATACTACATTTTTAGGAGTTGGTTTATTGTTTGGAAAAATAGCCGGAGATGAACCATTAGTTTGTCCTGGTTTTTTTACATTTCTCACATTACCCACATAAGTAATCTTCTTTGGAGCATATGCTTTCTTCTTTTTAACCGGTGCTGCAGCTTTTGGTTGTGCAGTTTGAACCATTACATTCTGACTGTGACCATAAATGAATAAGAACGTAGCGATAAACAATAAATACTTTTTCATGCTTGTAACATTAGTTATTAAGAAATATATCTGAATTAGAATTAATCTTCCACTATATATAACGGGCAAAATTGCAAAAAATTATAAAAAGGTATAAAATATTAGATTCTTTTCTTTAACGATGCCTGTGTTCAAATTCTTCCCGCTCTGTTTCTTTTTCATATGCCTTAATAATGTCTTTCACCAGTTTATGACGAACAACATCTTCTTCGTTCAATTCAATATGCGCTATTCCTTCAATATTCTGTAATATTCTGGACGCCTTTAGCAGACCACTATGTTGATTTCTTGGAAGATCTATCTGAGTGGGGTCGCCTGTTATAATTGCTTTGGCATTAGCACCGATACGGGTAAGAAACATCTTTAACTGAAGATCATTTGTGTTCTGCGCTTCATCCAGTATCATGAAGGCATTATCCAGTGTTCTTCCACGCATATAAGCCAGTGGTGCTACCTCAATAGTCTTGGTGGTCATATAATATCCTAGCTTGTCTGCAGGTATCATATCTTCCAGCGCATCGTATAATGGACGTAAGTATGGATCAATCTTTTCTTTTAAATCTCCTGGTAAAAATCCAAGACTTTCACCTGCTTCTACTGCTGGACGGGTTAAGATAATTTTCTTAACCGTTTTATTTTTCAAAGCTCGTACGGCCAATGCTACTGCGGTATAGGTTTTACCGGTACCGGCTGGTCCTATTGCAAAAACAATATCGTTCTTATCTGCAGCCGTCACCATTCTTTTCTGATTGGTGGTTCTTGCTCTTACTGTTCTTCCATTCGGACCAAATACCAAGACATCATTTGGATTTTTATCAATAAAATTGTCAACAGTCTCTGCATCATCTCCTCCAAGTATCTGTTCAAAATAGTTTTCACTAAGGTGACCATTCCGTTCCAGATACTGAATGATTAATTGAATCTTCTCTTTAGCAGGATCTATCTGCTCTGGAGCACCACTGATTTTAATCTGTGTACCTCTTGATAAGATCTTTAATAACGGGAATTTTTTCTTTAGTAAATCAAGCTTTCCATTGTTTACACCAAAAAATTCAATCGGATTAACCGACTCCAGGCTAATAATTGTTTCAGTCAATGTGGTAAGATTTAAAGTATTAAATAATTAATTGGCTCTTGCAGTATCAAATTTATGAACTGAAATTTATCTCCCTAAACATTTTATTACACAATTGTGGATTACTTTAAATAAGAAGAGTCGGTAGTTTTCACTGCCGACTCTTTCAAATTATCCTAAATTAATTTTGTATTAATATAAACCTCTAAACCAAGGAGAACCTAAGTGTCTGAATGGCCAAGGTATGCATGCTATAATAATTAATAATGCAAGGCTATATAACAAAAGTTGTCTTCTGTGTTTTACCAGATCAGGTAGGTCTTTTTTAGTTACACCTCTTGAAATAGTAATGATAGCAACAGCTATTATCATTCCAGTAATGTGTTCTACAGCCCAGAAACGTTTAAATGAATCCTTCATAATTTCACCAAAGCCACTCTCTTTAAAAAAGGCAAAACCTTTTGATCCGAAGAAATATTGAATAAAGCCGATCAATAAATTGATGTGTGCTATAATCAATAATCTTAAATTCCATTTAGTGTCATCAGGGGTATAAGAAGCATCGGCTTCTACCATACTTCTGAATATATTGACAATCAGAAAAATCAAAATCAACCAACGCAGTAAACTGTGCAGTCCTAGAATCCATTCCATGTTTAATTCTTTTTAATTTAATAATAAAAATACCACTATTAATAGTTTAGGCAACTATAATTGTTGCAAGGATAATGAAAAGTTTTGTTTAAAATAAACGATGTTCGTAACTACATCACCTAAATTAGCTTTATTTACATTTAATCTTACCGCTATAAAAATTATTGGTTAAAAAATTTTATTAATTTAAGAATATGCGCAGGTTTTCTTTTTTATTGATAATTGTCTTAATCGCATCCTCCTGTAAAAATGATTCAACAGTTGACAAAAAGGACGCTGAAAAGAAAGATGCAGGTGCTCATATTGTAAACGGGCTAAAACAAAATATCGTTCAGTATCCCGATAGTCTTCCTTTAAAAGTACAGTTGATAGACATGCTGGATAGCTTGAAAAACTACGACGAAGCCATCAATCACCTGGATTGTTTGATACTGAAGGATGAATTTAATAATAATCTCTGGCTTAGAAAGGGGCAGATTCTTCGCGAAAAAGGAGATACTATCAAAGCTATTGATGCATTCAATCATTCCGTTTCAATCTATCCTTCTCCAGATGTTTTGCTGGAACTGGCAAATCTTTATGCAGAGAAAAGAGATCCAAGAGCACTAACTATTTGCGAGAATCTGAAGAAAATGGGATTGGGACAAACCAATGATAGCTATGCTTCTTTTTTTCAGGGAGTATATTATGCACGCTCCCATCAGCGTGATAAAGCACAACAATACTTTAACATGGCTATTAATGATAATTATACATTCCCGGATGCTTATCTGGAAAAAGGATATTTATTCTTTGAAAATAAACAATACAAGGAGGCGCTTAAAATATTTACCAAATTAAGTATGATCAGTAATGCAAATGCCAATGCATATTACTGGATAGCCAAAAGCAACGAGGCTTTAAATAATAAAGAGGAAGCGCTGTTAAACTATCAAAAAGCATACGGACTGGATAAATCTATTGTAGAAGCAAAAGCTTCTATGGAACGGTTGAGTAAGTAATAGCTTCAGAAAGTAAAAAGTAAAAATCTAATACGGTTAAGGCCAAACTAATTAAGTTTTGAATACTGTATTAAATGTATTCTTTTTACTTTTGCCTTTTTACTTTTTACTTTGTATACATATGCCAATCATAGCACCATCTCTTTTAGCCTGCAACTTTTTACAACTGGAAACAGAATGTACTATGGTTAATAATAGCGAAGCCGACTGGTTTCATCTAGATGTAATGGATGGACGCTTTGTGCCAAACATAAGTTTTGGTTTGCCAGTAATTCAACAGATAAAGAAGGTTGCTACCAAGCCATTAGATGTTCACCTGATGATAGTAGAACCCGACTTATATGTAGAAGCATTTAAGAAAGTCGGAGCCGATATTCTGACGGTACATGCCGAAGCTTGTATTCATCTAAACAGATCTATACAGTTTATAAAACAACAGGGCATGAAGGCGGGTGTAGCTATAAATCCACACACTGCTTTAAGTTGTCTGGATTATGTGTTGGAAGACATAGACCTGGTTTGCCTGATGAGTGTAAATCCAGGTTTTGGTGGACAGAAATTTATTCCTCAAACCTATGCTAAGATAGAACAGCTTCGTAAGATGATTGATGCTAAAGGATTAAAAGTAGACATTGAAATAGATGGAGGAGTAACTTTAGATAATGCTGCTGATCTTATTGCAGCAGGTGCTACCGTACTGGTAGCTGGCAATAC
>CANFLJ010000035.1 GCA_947447815.1 Chitinophagaceae bacterium
ATCGCCCACCAGTACTATCATTTCATCTACTATGGGCAGCACAGATCGTATAGCTTCCTCTATTGGATAGTCGTTAATAATCGCATTCTTTATGATGGTAAAACCAGATATAAACATGTATGGAAAAATAAATATATAGTACAAATATAAAAGCAAAAGGGATAGCCGTATTTTCGGCGCATATTATTGCTATGTGGAGTAAGTTACTTACGGATATTAAATTGGGCAACAGAAGGTCGCTGGCGAGATCCATTTCGCTGGTTGAAAATGAGTTTAATGGCTACCAGCAGTTCCTGCAAACTTTACAGCTACAGCATACTACAGTTATCGGCATTACAGGCCCTCCCGGAGCAGGCAAGAGTACCCTTACCGATGCGTTGATAGCGCAGATTATACAGGAAGGAAAAAAGGTAGGAGTGCTCTGTGTAGATCCTTCTTCTCCTTTCAATCTCGGTGCTTTACTGGGCGATAGAATCAGGATGAGCCGTTGGTACAATCATCCCGATGTATTTATCCGGTCCCTGGCTACAAGGGGTAGTCTTGGTGGTCTGCATCCCAAAATTCTCGAGATCACCCACGTCATGCAGTGTGCTGATTTCGATTATATCATTGTCGAAACAGTAGGGGTGGGGCAGAGCGAAGTAGAAATAGCCGGACTGGCAGATATTACCATCGTCGTTCTCGTGCCAGAAGCTGGAGATGAAATACAGACCATGAAAGCCGGTCTGATGGAAGTGGCCGATATGTTTGTAGTAAACAAAGCCGACCGCCCCGATGCAGATATATTTGTAAAGAATCTTAGGTTAATGGTAGGCGATAGCCACGATACCATGCATATACCCGTTATTAAAACAATAGCAAGTACCGGCGAAGGGCTCGATTTATTATATAAGAGCATCACCGAAAAAAGTCAGCACCTGCAGAACAATGACCGAAAATATTTGTTGATGGCCGAGAAAGCATTTCAATTGATTCAGCAACATAGAATGAAAGACATTGATAAGCAGGAATTATATCAGCGTATTAAAAACGAGTCAGTCGAAAACATTTATCAGTTTATACAAACCTATATTTAATAATTACAACAATGAGTTTACCTAAAGTATTCAAAGCAGCGCCAACAGCAGTTACCGTCGAAAAAGGAAAGACCTATGCATGGTGTACCTGCGGATTAAGCGAAAAGAATCCACTGTGCGATGGTGCACACAAAACAATCGAAGAAGCACCCTTCAAGAGTCTAAAGTTTACAGCAGAAGAAGATGGCGAATTGTGGTTATGCAATTGCAAGCAGTCAAAAAATCCCCCCTTCTGCGATGGCAGTCACAACCATATTTAATGTGATGTTAAGTTGATAGCATAAAAACATAATAAATTTCAGTTACCAGTTACCATTCACCAGTAACTGGTAACTTGAAACTTGTATTACTTTGTGCCTTTGTGCCTCGTTGCCTTTGTACCTTGTATTCATACTTGCCTCTTTGCCTTGTATTCATTATCAAATCATCAAATTATCAAATTATCACATTGTCTTCCTTTCCTTACTTTTGCCCCTCAATAAAAAATCAACATGAAAAAAATTATACTGGCATTACTACTCGTTACCACTTTCACTGCCTGCGATACTGCACAACAATTAATCAATCAGGCAGCCACAGTATACCAGCAAAGCAATACTCCAGGACTTAGCACCGACGAGATAGCCAATGGATTAAAAGAAGCATTAACGGTAGGTACTCAAAATGGTGCCAGCCGATTATCGGCGGCAGATGGTTTCTTTGCCAATGCAGCACTCAAGATTCTTATGCCTCCCGAAGCAGTAAAAGTAGAAAATACCTTAAGGGATTTAGGTATGGGTAGCGTGGTAGATAAAGCCGTTCTTTCTATGAATCGTGCAGCCGAAGATGCAGCCAAATCTGCAGCACCCATCTTTGTTAGCGCTATCAAACAGATGACCATTACCGATGCATTAAATATCCTGCAAGGAGGAAGCAATGCAGCCACTAATTATTTTAAAGATAAAACCACTATGGCATTAACTGCCGCTTTCAGACCCTCTATCGAAAAATCTTTAACCAAAGTAAATGCTACCAAATACTGGAAAGATGTATTTAGTACCTACAATAAATTCTCTTCCAAGCCAGTCAATACCGATCTTGCAGGCTATGTAACCGACAAAGCCGTAGCAGGAATATTTACCGAAGTAGCCATCGAAGAATTAAAGATTCGCCAGAACCCCGAAGCAAGGGTAACCGATTTACTAAAAAAAGTATTTGGCAGTGCATTAGCACAAGGAAAATAGTACTGTTTTCTTAATTTCATATCAATTTATACTATACTTATAACAGTTTGTTACAATCTGATAACAGAAATCAATAAAGTGATATCAGTCAACAATAAAGTGATATTAGGTTATACTAAACTGATAACAGTTTGTTACAATCTGATAACAGAAATCAATAAACTGATATCAGTCAACAACAAAATAATATCAAGTTATACTTAACTGATAACGGTAAACCAAAAAGTAATATCAGTTAACAACAAAATGATATTAAGTTATGCAAAACTGATATCACAAAACAATAAAGTGTTAACAGAAAACAACAAAAGGATAACAGGTTATACTAAAGGGTGATGCCTTTCTCATAAAGTGATAACACTTTGTTGCAAAGGGTTAACACAAAACAATAAAGTGTTAACAGGAAACAACAAAAGGATAACAGGTTATGCTAAAGGGTGATGCCTTTGTCATAAAGTGATAACACTTTGCTACAAAGGGTTAACACAAAACAATAAAGTGTTCTCAGAAAACAACAAAAGGATAACAGGTTATACTAAAGGGTGATGCTTTTGTATTAAAGTGATAACACTTTGTTGCAAAGGGTTAACACAAAACAATAAAGTGATAACATGAAACCTGCAACTAGCAACTAGCAACCCTCACCTAACAATTTAAAACTTTCCACTGCAGCTATTGCAGCTTCTATTCGGTCGTTCTCCAAACCGCTTATTTCTACAAAGGGCACAGATTGGCGGGTAAGTAATCCTTTATAAAGCTGAAAAAGTTCTCTGCGGGGTTGTTCATCCGGATACTCTCTCAATTCATCCCTCGTCCATGGAAGATCAATATTGCAAAGCAGGTATAAATCGTACCTCCTTTCTTTTATTTGTTCAAGTATATAAGAATGGCATTTCCCAAACACATACTCACACCACACCTTCATTACATACATATCGGTATCTATAAATAGATAAGCATTGGGTAGGGTAGAGGTTGCTGCTACTTTAGCGGCATATTCTTCCTCCAGGGCTATCTGTCCCTTAGCAATGGTCAATAGATTATCGTAGGTATAGTCTTTGCCATTGGTCAAAAGATATTCACGCGCATATTCGGGGCACCATAAAGTATTATAATGATTAGCCAATGCACTACACAGCGTACTCTTTCCGGTACTTTCAGGTCCTATTACTACTATTCTTTTAACCATTCTTAAGAAGCTTATATTTTTGGTGCCAGCTAATCCATCCCATTATTGCCAGGATAGTAAAAACCAGGTATTGAAAAGATGCAAACATCAATCCCTTATAGGCATTTAGTGGGATAGAGGCAATATCCGTAATTATCCACCACCACCAGTTTTCTACTTTCTTTTTATTCATTAGGTACATTCCCGTAAAAGCCGCTGCCGAAGTAAACGAATCGGCTACAGGTACCGTACTCGGAGTATATTTAATCAATATAAAGTAGAGTACGGCCCAGCAAGCTGCAAAGAAACCTACCGAGTACAACTGTTCCTTAATACTGTTATAACTGATATGCAATATTGTTTGCCCTTCACTTTTCTTAGCCCACATGGCCCAGCCCAGTATACTCATAATAGTATAATAAAGGTTTACCGAGGCATCTGCATACAAACCACATTGCAGATAGATATAAATAAATACGGTAGTACTGATTAATCCGGTTGGAAAAACCCAGATATTTTCTTTTCTCGAAAACAAAACACTGGCAATTCCAAACACTACTCCTGTAAACTCCAACAGGCTTGTCTGTTTGAATTGCGTCCAAAGCTGATCGAAAAATATAGATTGAAAGGTCATAATTATTTCAAAGATAACAGCGCAATAATAAATCGAATGAGAATCTATCCTTACTTTGCAGTATTATTTTACATTAAATATAATTAATATGATAAGAAATGCAACTGCCGTATGGAACGGTTCAGGTAAAGAAGGTAAAGGACATCTAACTACCCAAAGCGGTGTATTGAGCGAAACGCAATATTCTTTTGTATCTCGTTTTGAAAGTGGAATAGGTACCAATCCTGAAGAATTAGTAGCAGCTGCTCACGCAGGCTGTTTTACAATGAAATTAAGTTTTGTACTGGGAGCAGCAGGTTTTACTCCTGAGTCTTTAACCACTAAGTGTGCAATCACACTGGATAATGGTAGCATAACCCTTTCTCACCTAACAGTAGAAGGTAAAGTACCAGGAATAAGTGCAGACCAATTTGCTGCTTGTGTAAAGGATGCAGAAGCAAACTGCCCTATTTCTAAATTATATAATACAACTATTACTTCCGAAGCAGTTTTGCTGGGATAATACTTGATTCATATCTAATAAAAGAGCCATAGAATTCAATTTCTATGGCTCTTTTTTATGTACTATAATATTTTACCTCAATACCTCAACCATACTAGCTGTCATAATTTAGAGGCAGAATTCTACTTTTTGTAGCAGATTATTGAACAAATAATCGAATAACTAACAAATGTTAGTTATTTATTTTAATAAGTTGACAATTGTCATTTTTTAGGAGAAATATCGGGTCCAACTTTGCATCATGAAACTTGCCATTATAAAAAGTTTCTACATAATGTGAAACGATTATTGCCCATATCAGTTCAACAAGTCCTTCTCCAACACAAGAATATTTCTAGCAAAATAGATTTATCTATACCAAATTACAATCAAAATAAATGTACAATTATGAAATCTAGTATGATGGTAAGCCTATCCCTTAAGGCTATTAAAACAGTTTCTATTATCTTATTCAGTTTTTTATTTTTAAGTGCTTCTTACGGTCAAACTAACAGTAGTAAAGCAGGTAACAATACAACAGTTACCAACAACGCAGCAACCAGTTATATTGAAGTTACTTTATGGAGAGACATCGAGTCTGTTTCTACCAAATCCGATGGAGCTGTGTTATTATTTAATAATCTGTTCTCAAACGAACTTGGACAAGAAGATGCATTAAAACTAATCAATGGTTCAGAGAATATCGGTATTTATGAATCAGGTTCCGTATTAAGCATTGATGGACTACCTGAACCAAAAGTTAATCAGGTAATTAATATATCTTTAGATAATTTAAATACTACAGTTGACTACTTACTAAAAGTTGAAGCAAAACAGTTTATTGTACCTGGTTTAAAACCATATATAGTAGATGCATATTTAAACAAAGAATTGCCTGCTGATTCTAGTATTACTTTCATGCCTTCTGGTGATACTACTACCTATAAACATCGTTTTTCAATTATCTTCAGAGTTGCAGATGTATTAGGATTGAAATTTACTTCCTTCAAAGGTTATAAAGATCGCAGCAGCATAAATCTAACATGGGTTACAGCAAGTGAAAGCAATATGAATAAACTTGTTCTGGAGAAATCTTACAATGGAATAGATTTTAACAAGGTAGCAAGTTTTGCAGCACAAAATAAAGAACAGGGTGTATATAATTATTCAGATGTAGAATATAAAGTAGGTAAAAATTATTACAGAGTAGCTGCTACTGATTTGGAAGGCAAAATTATACTTAGTAGCATAATTCAGGTAAATGTTGCCAAAGTAAACAATCAGTTAACTATTTATCCTAATCCTGTAAAGAGAACACAACAGCTAAACCTTGCTTTTAACGTAATTGTAAACGATAATGTTTCTATCAGAATATATGATACCAAAGGTGCGTTGATAAGTGATACCAGGAGATCTGTAAGTACAGGTCAGAATACACTAATGATAGATACGTATAATATTCCTTCAGCAGGTAATTATTTTTTAAGTCTGATTTTTGACAATCAGGAAAATGCTACCTATTCCAATACACAATTTATTGTAAGATAGTTTTTCATGTTCTACATTTTGCAGGCGTATCAATTTATTGATGCGCCTGTTTTTTTTATATATAAATACGACCCTATTTACATATTTAATCCCTGATTATAAAGCAGAAATTTTTACAAAAGTTACTATTGAAGTAAACAGGATTGTTTTTTGTAATATGAATCTACTACTAATGCTGCTTTCTTTCCATTTAATAGGTATTGAATGATAATCTTGCTGACACTTTTTACCACCCGGTTATATTTTATCAAAAGCCATAAATGGAATCATTGTAGCTATTTATGAATAAATAATTCCCTCTATTTAGGTTATTAACATCTATAAACTGCATTATTATTTAATAATTTGATTTAAATATTAAATAAATGGCTAAAAAAGAGTGGTTTATCCACAATTTAAAAGGGTTGTTCACATCAAAAGATCGGATTTATCCACTTATTTGGGTCGAAACCCCTTTGTAGTAAGGGATACAGCCATTATGGCTTTTTGTGGATAAATACAAACAGTTTAAAATTGGGTTGTTTGTGTCAAAAAGTGTTATTTTGTGTTAGGAAATGGGAAAATACATTTCTGACACTGAATAATGAACTTTCACGGACAATACGATTCTACAATTGATACCAAGGGCCGCTTCCTTTTGCCAGCGGGCCTCAGGAAGCAATTGCCTGAAGGTGATACCCGTTTCATTGTTAGTCGTGGCTTCGAAAAATGTCTTACGCTATATACCATAAAAGAATGGGATGTTGTGATTGCAAAGATGAGCCAATTAAACGAATTTGATGCAAATGCGCGTAAGTTCAGAAGACTTTTTATGGGTGGTGCAACAGAAATAGAATTGGATAGTGCAGGAAGAATGTTGATACCGCAGTCTCTTAAAGATCATGGTGGTCTGCAGAAGGATATTGTACTAACTGCCGATATCAACAAGTTTGAGATCTGGGATGAGGCTGAATACAAACAATACATTAATCAGCTGGATGCTGATGAATATAGCGCTCTGGGTACGCAGGTGATGAGTAGCTTTTCTTCAAATAATAATATATAAGTATTATGGAGGAAGCGGTGGAAAGAACCCAGGGGCAAGATAGTTCTTATCATATTTCAGTATTGCTGCAGGAATCGATAGATGCGCTGCAGATAAAGTCCGACGGTATTTATGTGGATTGTACGTTTGGTGGTGGGGGGCATAGCAAAGCAATACTGGAGAAACTCGGAAAAGAAGGTAAGTTGTTTGCATTTGATCAGGATGATGATGCTAAAGCAAATGTGCCTGCCGATAATAGAATCACTTTTTTACCATACAACTTCAGACATCTGCAAAGATTTCTGAAATTGAACGGCATTACTAAAGTGGATGGTATACTGGCAGATCTGGGCGTTAGCAGTTATCAGTTTGATACAGCTGAAAAAGGTTTTTCTACCCGATTCGAAGGTCCGCTGGATATGCGGATGGATAACGGGTCAGCACTTACAGCAGAACAACTGTTATTGTCTTATTCAGAACAACAGCTACATAAAATGTTTGAACAGTTTGGCGAAGTAACCAACTCTAAAACACTGGCTAAGCATATTGTAGCAAACAGAAATAAGATGCCGCTTACTACCACCTTTCAATTGAAAGAGATGTTGGCGCCTGTTGTAAAAGGAAACCCTAATAAGTATTTCTCTCAGGTGTTTCAGGCTATCAGGATGGAAGTAAATGACGAAATGGGTGCGTTGAAAGATATGTTGATGCAAACGCCCGATTTATTAAAGGAAGGAGGAAGATTGGCGGTAATTACTTTTCATTCTATAGAAGACAGGATAGTAAAAGTATTTATGAGAGAGGAGACATTTGAAGAAGAAGTGTATAATCCTTTTTCAAGAGATGTAAAAGAAAGGAAGTTGACGATAATAGCTAAAAAGGCTATCGAGGCAAATGAAGAGGAGCTAAAAAAGAATAGAAGAAGTCGCAGTGCAAAATTACGTGTGGCGGAAAGAAAATAATGATTCGTACCTGCTTATGAATGATGAAAACAAAACGGTGAAAACTGAAGAAACAAGCGTACCCAAAAATTACCTTAAAGAATTCTTTAAGTATAGATGGATTACGAAAAATCTTGTTTTCTTTTTATTTCTGGCATTAATTGGCGTACTCTACATTGCCAATGGCCACACATCCGATCGTACCATCAGAGATATCAGCAAGTTAGAAAATGAAATTAAAGAACTGCAATACGAATATAAGACCGTGAAGAGTGAAGTGATGTTGAAAAGTGAAGAGTCTCAAATTATAAAGGCAGTAGAAAAATCTGGATTGAAAACAAACAAGGAACTTCCGGTTAGAGTTAAAATAACGGAATAGTAATCTGTACCCATGGATATAAAGAAGGACATATTGTGGAGAGTTTATATGATATACATCGCAATCATTTGCGTATGTATATTGATATTTTCCAAAGCAGTCTACATCCAGCAGGTAGAGGGGGCTAAGTGGCGTAACCTAGGAGATACCTTGCATCAACGTACACAGGAAATAGAAGCGGAAAGAGGAACTATCTACAGTGAAGATGGAGAAATGCTGAGTACCAGTATCCCATACTTTGATGTATACATCGATTTTAATGCAGATGGCCTTCGAGATAAAAAAGGTAAGTTGTTTAAAGATAATATAGACTCGCTGAGCATAGGTCTTGCTAATTTATTTAAGGATAAAACATCTGAAGAATACAAGAGAATTCTTAGACAAGGATACAAAGAAGAAAACAGATATTTCTCTTTAAAAAAGAGCATTAATTATTCTCAGTATCTTGAGATGAAGAAACTGCCGCTTGTAAGATTAGGTAAGAATAAGAGTGGCTTTATTACGGATAGTAAAAGCCTTCGATTAAATCCTTATCAGATGTTGGCTTTTAGGACTATTGGTCTGGCAAGAGATTCCAATAAAGTAGGACTGGAGCTTGCTTACGATACTTTATTGAAAGGGAAGAACGGATCAAGAGTGGTTCGTTATGTTGGTGGCGGTATTAGCATGCCTATTGATGAAGACGAGCAGGAAGATGCTCAGAATGGAAAAGATATAGTTTCTACTATTAATGTGTTCATACAGGAAGTAACAGAGCAGGCTTTACTTAAAATGATGCGCGAAAATGAATCTGAACACGGATGTGCTATTGTAATGGAAACTGCAACCGGTAAAATAAAAGCAATAGCAAATCTGGGTAAAGGAAGAGATACTTCGAATGCAAAAAATGGGGGTTACTGGGAAGATAATAATTATGCATTATTTGCAACAGAACCAGGTTCTACATTTAAGCTTGCTACCATGTTTGCACTTTTGGAAGATAAGAAAATAAACCTTCATTCTACAATTGATCTACAAGGCGGAAAATGGGAACTAAACGATAAACTGATTGTATACGATGCTGAGGAACACGGTAAAAATCAGGTGTCTGTAAAAGAGGCATTTGAATTGAGTTCCAATGTAGGAATGGCTAAACTGGCTTGGTTCAATTATCAGAACAATCCATCTCAGTTCACCAACAGATTGCATCAGTTAAATCTGGATATGCTCACTGGGATTGATCTGGTTGGAGAAAGAAATCCTGTAATACATAAGCCATCAGAAAAAGGATGGAACAACAGATCAATGCTTCCTTGGATGGCCTTCGGTTATTCATTGCAAGTAACGCCATTAAGAACATTGACATTGTATAATGCTATTGCTAATAAGGGTAAAATGATGAAGCCTTACCTGGTGAGTTCTGTGAAAGAAGAAGGTGCTCAGGTAAAGGAATTTGAACCAATAGTGTTGAACAATAAAATCTGTTCCGACGAAACTTTAAGTCAGTTGTCTGAATGCTTAAAGGGAGTTTGTTCTGAACCTGGTGCAACTGGGTATGCCTTGTTTAAAGGAAGTCCTTACAAAGTAGCTGGTAAAACCGGTACATCCTTGGTACAGGATAGAACAACGAGCTATGTAGACAAAGTGTATCAATCATCTTTCGTGGGTTATTTTCCGGCAGATAATCCTCAGTATACTATCTGTGTGGTGATTAAAAATAAGAAGGGAGCTAAGAAATATTTTGGAGCTGCTGTAGCGGGCCCTGTATTTAAAGAAATAGCAGACAGACTATATACTACTTATGTAAAAGATGTTGCTACTAATAACTATGTAGTAGCCAAAAAAGATAGTAGCAGATATCATTCTATCATGCATAGAGATGATATCAGACAACTTGCTCCATTTGCTGGTGTTGGATTTAATGCAACTACTACTGCCGAATGGTTCGAAGTAAATAAAAATAATAAGTCGCAGGAATA
>CANFLJ010000036.1 GCA_947447815.1 Chitinophagaceae bacterium
CGAACTATTGGATTAATTTCATTCTGTTCGCAAGACTTGAATGTAAGGGTAAAAAAGAATTTACTACCCTCGCCAAACACCGAATCTACCTGAATATCGCTGCCCATCAGATTGAGCAATTGCTTGGTAATAGACAAGCCCAGACCGGTACCACCAAACTGACGCGTAATAGAAGAAGTGGCCTGCGTAAAAGTATTAAAAACTCTGGATTGCGCCTCATCGGTAAGACCAATACCCGTATCCGCAACTTCGAAAAATATACTACAGTAATGCTCCGTTTCCGACACCAGTTTCAAAGATATATCTACCCTGCCGGTATGCGTAAATTTGATGGCATTGGATACCAGATTATTCATTATCTGACCTAGTCGCAAGGAATCGCCCAGAACATAGACTGGAACTTCCTCTGCAACTTCGGACTTCAGCTCTACTTCTTTTTCCTGCGCTCTTACAATATTCTCTTCGAATATTTCATTCATTAGTTCCCTAAGATTCAGGGGAGCTTCTTCCAGATCCAGTTTATGGGCTTCAATCTTACTAAAATCAAGTATATCATTTATTAATCCCAGTAAATTATTGGAAGAAGTTCTGAGTACTTCCAGGTTTCTGATCTGATGATCCTGAGGATGATTTTTTAATAGCAAATGCCCCATACCAATGATGGCATTTAATGGGGTTCTGATTTCGTGACTCATAATAGACAGAAACTCCGACTTAGCCATATTAGCTTTCTCGGCTTCTTCCTTTGCTTTTATCAGCGCAATTTCAGCCTCTTTTCTTTGCTCTATCTGTTGATTCAGATAATTAACAATATCCAGCAGATCATCTTCGTCATCATCCATAAATTGATGTTCTGCTTCAATACTTTTTATGGCTTCTTTTAGCTTATGAATAGAGACTTTTTTCAGTTCTATTTCATTAGAAAGCTGATTATTAACTTCTTTGAATTCTCTTTCACTTATTTCGAAGGCATAGTCGGAAAATTCTTTTGATTTCTCGAAAGAATTATAGGAATCATTCACTACCTGAATAAACTTTAGAAATCGATCATCCTTTCGACAATCTTCATCGATGAATTTCTTTATTTGTTTTTCCAGTAATTTATGATAAGCCATATATTGGATATTGGTAATATTATACTTCGTTGAAAGTAGTAATGGTCATGGTCTGATTCAACAGTTCGCATTTACTATTTTCCGCAAGAGGAGAGATTTCGCCATAAGAATAAAAACCAGCATGAAGGGTTTCTTTTCCAAATACATCGTGTATTGCTTCTACTTCCTCGTAGGTTCTATTCTCGAGAATTACTTTTCGGCCAACACAACTAATCAACAGTGCAAGTGTAGGAGTGGTAGGCATTTTATGAAAGAACGTTTTCAAAGCAGCCTGATTAGCCGCATCAATCAATTTATCAAAGTTTGCTTTCATGAAACGGACATTTGCCCCTTCGGGAACATCGCCAGCAAAAGTCATTGATTGTTCATCATTATCAATAGAAACAATGGTGCGCACTATCGGTTCGTCGGTCTCTTTTAGTTTAACCGATAAAGGGAAAAGCAAAGCGGACCCTGGCAACTGTTCGATATAGCTACCCAGATAAAGTTTGTATAATTCCAGCGCATTTTTGTGGTCTATTTCGAATAGTTTGTTGGAAACAGATTTAGTGATAGTTCTTTCGAGGCCAAAAATATCCCAGCCACCCATAGAGCCATGTCCCACTCTTATACTACTGCCATAAAACCCAATGGCAATTATTTTTCCTGTTTTAGGCTCTTCGTTCAATCCGACTATTGTATATTGAAAATTGGTAGAATCGCCTGCTAATCCGCCCGTAACAGGCACTTTTGAATGATTTTCGGATTCTATTCCCTTTACCAGTTCGCTACCATTTACTGCGGTACCATCGGAAATGATCATAACATACGCTAAATCGTCTGAAGGCAGTTTATTCATTAGTGCAGCCCCTGCAACAAAACTGTTTTCATAGTCTGCAATATTAATAGCTGCCGTCTTCAAAGTAGTTTTTTCGAATTCTATAGCCGTTACTACAACGGTATTGTCATAGACAAACTCGTCGTATATTTCGCCGGAAGTAGAACAAGTAACGATCTGAGCATTGGGATACTTTGCTTTTAGCTGATCGTATATCTTATCGTTTATCAGCAAATCCTTGTGCCCAAAGCCTAAGACAAACGACACATTGTCAATGTTCAACTCGTGGCTTTTAGCATTGCGATTGAACTTTGAGTCCTTGTACTGAAGTAGCTCTGCTTTCATATTAGCGATCTATTTAATGTGTAACAAAAACATAAACGTATTCACCGTCAATTTAGTACCTTGAGCTATATAATTCATACAGCGTTAAGTCAAATATAATTATTTATATGAAAAAGTATACATGATTGGGACGAAAGGATAAATAAATACGGTAAAAAGAAAGAGCCCCGAATAATTCGAGGCTCTTTCTTTCAATAAGATAAAATATTTTTATTACATAGAAGCAAGCTGTACTTTCTGTGTAAGTTCCATTACATTCTCTCTGAACATAGTATCGGTATCCATCAAATCTTTTACAGTCTGACAACTGTGAATAACGGTAGTATGATCTCTTCCTCCAAAATGCTCTCCGATAGATTTAAGAGAATTTTTGGTAAAAGACTTAGCCAGATACATCGTAATCTGACGAGCCTGAACGATTTCTCTTTTTCTGGTTTTGTGTTGTAGTTTCTCAAAAGGAACCGAGAAGTACTCACAAACCATTTTTTGGATAGAATCGATGGTAATCTCCTTAGTGCTGGTACGAACAAAGTTTCTTAATACTTTCTTGGCAAGCTCTACATCTACTTCTTTTCTATTTAAAGAAGATTGAGCCAGTAAAGAAATCTGAGCGCCTTCCAGCTCTCTAACGTTGGTATTTATGTTATACGCAACATATTTCACTACTTCTTTTGGAAGAGAGAAACCTTCGTTTCGCATTTTTAATTCCAGAATTTCAATTCTTGTTTCGTAGTCAGGCATTTGAAGATCGGCACTTAAGCCCCATCTGAATCTGCTTAACAATCTTTCCTGCATTCCATCTAAATCCTTAGGAGATTTATCAGAAGTCAATACCAGTTGTTTTCCACTTTGATGTAAGTGATTAAAGATAGCAAAGAATGCATCCTGAGATTTTTCTGCTTTTGCAAAGAAGTGTACATCATCTATAATCAATACATCGATTAACTGATAGAAATGTATAAAGTCGTTGATAGCATTATTGCGACTATGATCCTGAAACTGATTAATAAATTTCTCCGTACTTACATAAAGAACTACTTTATTAGGATGTAACTTTTTAGTTTCATTACCAATTGCTTGTGCAAGGTGGGTTTTACCCAAACCACCATTACCATATATTAACAACGGATTGAAAGAGTTGGACCCTGGTTTTTCTGCAATAGTTTTTCCTGCTCTTCTAGCTACACGATTACAATCACCCTCTACAAAGGAATCAAATACATAAGAAGGATTCAACTGAGAATCGATCTGTGTTTTCTTTAACCCTGGTATTACGAAAGGATTCTTTACCGGATTGTCAATCACCAATGGAAAGTTCATTTCATTGTGATTGAAAGTTTTGGTACCAGAAGTTGGTAAATCGTAAGTACCATTACTCTTGCTTCCGCTATCTACCATGATACGGTATTCCAGTCTTGCGTCTTTTCCTAATTCTCTCTTAAGTGTTTTAGCCAATAGATTTACATAGTGCTCTTCCAGGTATTCATAGAAGAACTGACTAGGTACTTGTATTAGTAATACATTCGATTTAAGCTCTACAGGTTTTATGGGCTCGAACCAAGTCTTAAAATGTTGCCATTCTACGATGTCTTTAATGATTTTCAAGCAATTGTTCCAAATGGAATCAGCAGTTTTGGCCATGTTTCAAAATGATCTTTTATATGTTGAGTTATACTTTTAAACCTTTTACCCACAAATCACATTATGTGTACAAAAAGTGATTTCGGACTGCGAATATGAACACTTTGTGTTGAAAAAAAAATTTTTTTTATTCGCCAACTTTACCACGTACGATTACTTTATGAGATTGTGTTAATTTTTTAATTTTTCTTCCATAAAAACTAAAATCCAAACGCCCTAAATACATGCCTGCCCACCCAACTTGATTCACAACAGTATCATTTCCTTTTTTATTTGTGTATACCCGTGGTTTTTCAAACAATTTGTGGGTATGAGCACTGATAATTAAGTCGATATCAAAGCATGATTCGGCTAATACTTCATCACTTACCTGATTATCATTGTATTTATCACCCAGATGAGATAAACAGATAATAAAATCGCATCCTTTTTTATGCAGCAAAGCCGCGGTTTCATTGGCTTTCTCTATAGGATCAAGGTACTTAGTATTGCCATATAATTTATCGGGCACCAAGCCATTCAATTTTATGCCTACCCCTAATATTCCTACTTTAATTTTACCTTTCTGAATAATTTTGTAAGGAATAGTTTTTCCTTCTAATACTGTATTGTTAAAATCGTAATTACAATTAATGATTGGAAAGGTTGCATGCTTTAGTTGAGTAGCAAAATTTTCCATGCCACCATCAAAGTCATGATTACCCATAGTGGAGGCATCGTACCCCATCATACTCATGGCCTTTATTTCCGGTTCTCCCTTATAATAATTGAAGTAAGGAGTACCCTGAAATATGTCACCAGAATCCAGTAGCAATACATGCTCTTCCATAGCCCTGATTCTCTTAATCAGATCCGCTCTTGCAGCCACCCCTCCCAATCCTGCATTCTTGCTTTCGTCCATCGGAAATGGATCCAACCTGCTATGTACATCATTAGTGTGTAAAATAACCAGCTTCTCCACTTCTTTATCAGTACTAAATAGCTGATTGGCTAATAAAGACTTAGTAGATAATAAAGCTCCACCTACCAATGCAGCCTGTTGTAAAAATTTTCTTCTATTAGTTGGCATATGTAATTCTTTTTTCTGTTTTAGATTCAATAGGATTACCCTGATCTTTAAATGTAGTGAAGTAATCGATAATGGCATCTCTGATGATATATCCGGCATTTAATTGCTTAACGCCTTTTAGCATATTACATTCATCTCCACCATTTGCTATATAATCTGAATTGGCTACGTTATAATAGGTAGAAGCATCTAAAGGCTTTCCATCTATAACTATATTAATGGCTTTACCATCCTTTATCTGCATTGTTAAGCCCGAAATAGGCCACCCCCCTTTTTCTGCTATTTTATTTAATAGTAGCTGAAGAGTATCCCCTCTTAATTTTTGAATGATCAACACATTATCAAAAGGCATTAGTTCAAATACCTTACCTACTGTAACATCGCCTTTAGCAATATAGCTTCTCACTCCACCAAAATTCACCATCCCTACATCTACTGTTGTATTATACTTTTTGGCAGCCATGTACTTTAAACAGTCTGCAAGTAAATTTCCCAGAGCACATTCCGGCTGCTTTTTGTACATCGTATTGGTAGCAAAACCAATTACTTTATCCATTTGTTTATTCAGACTATCCCTGTAAGGCTTCAGCAGATTGATGTAAGAGGAGTCTACTTTATCTTCTTTACTTATCTTATAGGCCGTATAATCCAGCGTAAGGTTTTGGGAAAAGGCAGCCGAAAAGTTGAGCGCAATCAGGACGGCTAAGAGAATTCGTTTAAATCTATACCAATTCATATACTGATGATATTTACAATAAAAAGGGACAAGATAATATTTTTTACAACAAAGGGTATGAGATAATCAAAAATTTATCATTTTAAAAATAAAAACTTTGCTGTCAGCATTTAATACTTATCTGTTCCACTACATTTGTAGCTTAATCTATTATTAAAATGAGTTTTGAAATTACTGGTAAATTAATCGCCAAATACGACATTGTACAAAGATCCGAAACCTTTAAGACACGTGAATTTGTTATTGAAAAAACAGAAGACAATAACGGACGTAGTTTTACCAGCTATATAAAGTTTCAATGTGTGCAAGATAAAACTGCTATGCCTGACAATTTTAATATGGGCGATGAAGTAAAAGTGCAGTTTAATATTAAAGGAACCAAATGGATGAAAGATGGTAGAGAAAATTATATTACCAATCTGGATGCATGGAGAATGGAAGCCATTAAATTAGGTGGTCAGCCTTCTAATGAACCAACTCCATTCATCGATCAGCCTTTTGAACCAATTGATGATATGCCATTTTAAGTAAAAGATATGTACTTAATGCTACCAGTTAATGGTAGCAAATCTCCCTTATTACTTTATAGGATAAATACCTGTCAGTATGCAGAAAGAAATTATTCTTAAGCTAAAGCCCGAAGAGGCTAACGACCATCAGATAGTTAATAAATACATTGCAGAATCCTGCAATGTTTCCTTAGCAGCCATCAATGGCTATTATATATGCAAGCATTCTATTGATGCAAGAAGCAGAAAACAGATTTGGATAAATCTAACTGTAAATGCTTTTATTGATGAGCCATACCGACAAAGAGAACTTTCTCAGTTTCATTTCCGTGATGTAAGAAATGTTGCCAATAGTGTAATAATAGTGGGCGCTGGACCAGGAGGTTTATTTGCAGCCATACAACTACTGGAAAAAGGAATAAAGCCTATCATCATCGAAAGAGGTAAAGAAGTAAGATCCCGACGAAAAGACCTTGCTTTATTGAATAAAGATGGAATACTTAACGAGGATAGCAACTATTGTTTTGGTGAAGGAGGTGCCGGAACCTACAGCGATGGCAAACTGTATACCCGTAGCAATAAAAGAGGTAGTATTAATAGAGTATTAGAGCTATTTGTTCATTTTGGTGCTGACGAAAAGATATTATACCAGTCACATCCTCATATTGGCACCAACAAACTACCCCATATCATTACTGCTATCAGAGAAACACTGATAGAATACGGTGCTGAATTTCACTTTGAAAACAGAGTAGTAGGTTTTAATATCCATGAAAGTACTATTAAAGGCGTGAAGACTCATACAGGTATGAGTATAGATGCTGATGCAGTGATACTAGCAACAGGACACTCTGCCAGAGATATTTATCAGCTATTATACAATAGTGGTATACTGATAGAAGCCAAGCCATTTGCACTTGGGGTAAGGATAGAACACCCTCAAACCATAATTGATTCCATTCAGTACCATCAACCAATAAGAAGTGAATATTTGCCGCCATCCTCCTATTCTTTAGTGGAACAGGTAGATGGTTGTGGTGTATTTAGTTTCTGTATGTGCCCGGGAGGTATCATTGCTCCTGCTGCTACATCACCAAATGAACTGGTGGTAAATGGATGGAGCCCTTCCAAACGAAATAATCCTTACGCTAATAGTGGAATGGTTGTAACTGTTGAACTGGATGAAGTAAGAAAGTACTTTAATCTTGCCAAAAACAGCGAGAAAGGATTAAATCTATTGAACAATCCATTACTATTAATGCACTTCCAGCAGCGTATAGAACAGGCTGCATTCAACGCAGGAGGTGGTAACTTTGTTGCACCCGCCCAAAGAATGGTAGACTTTTGTAACAATAAAGTATCTACCAACTTGCCCGATTGTAGCTATCATCCAGGACTTAACTCCGTACAATTATCAGAAGTTTTACCTGGTTTTGTTTCCAATGCTCTACAAAAAGGATTGAAACAATTTGGCAATAAAATGAATGGTTATTACACTAATGATGCAGTAGTGGTGGCTACCGAAAGCAGAACCTCCTCGCCTATCCGAATACCTCGCGATACCATTAGTTTTCAGCATCCTCAAATAAAAAGACTGTACCCATGTGGAGAAGGCGCAGGATATGCCGGCGGTATAGTAAGTGCGGCAATGGATGGAGAAAAGATTGCTTTGAGTATTGCAGAACAGTTTAGTTAGAGGAGATAGGATTAAAGAGGTAGGAGAGAGGATATTACAGGTTGCCAGTTTCAGGTTGCATTTGTTCAAAATGCTCAAACTGTTTTAACGTTCAAGATTTGAATACATTAAGGGGAGAGAATATTACAGCTACGAAATTGTATATTTTAGTTTTTCTTTTTTTGTCTTTCGTTTCTTTTCTTTCCTGTATTACTATTGCCTCTTTGCCTAATGCCTCCTTGCCTTGTATTAGCAAGCTTCATCAAATTAGCGCATCATCATATTAGCTAATTATCCTTTCCCTTACTTTTGCCTTTTAATTTTTTACTTTTTAATTATATAGTATGCCAGGATTTGAATTTTTTGGAGATGAAGAAAGGAAGGAAGTAAATGAAGTATTAGAGACCGGAATCCTTATGCGTTATGGTTTTGATGCTGCACGTAAAGGTAGATGGAAAGCAAAGGAACTGGAACAAGAGATTAATAAAACATTCGGTAGTAAATACGCTCAGCTGGTAAGTAGCGGTACTGCTGCCCTAACTACAGCTTTGTCAGCATTGGGAGTTGGGTATGGCGATGAAGTAATTATGCCCGCCTTTACATTCGTAGCTAGTTTTGAAGCTGTATTAAGTGTAGGTGCCGTACCTGTTCTGGTAGATATAGACAGAACCCTTACACTAAACCCATCGGCAGTTAAAGCAGCGATTACTCCAAAAACAAAGTGCATCATGCCAGTACATATGTGTGGTAGCATGGCTGATTTAGATGCTTTAAAAGCAATCTGTGCTGAACATAAATTATTATTACTGGAAGATGCTTGTCAGAGCATCGGTGGAACTTATAAAGGTCAAGCACTAGGCACCATTGGCGATGCAGGTACTTTTAGTTTCGACTTTGTAAAAACTATTACCTGTGCGGAAGGTGGTGTAGTAATGACAAATTCGGAAGATATATACATTAAGTGTGATGGATTTACCGATCATGGTCACGATCATCTTGGTGTAGATAGAGGTGCCGATCTTCATCCTTTCCTGGGATACAATTTCAGAATCAGTGAACTGCACGCTGCTGTTGGTTTAGCACAAATAAAAAAGCTGGATAACTTCCTTGCTATTCAAAAGAAAAACTATGGTATCCTAAAAGATATCCTATCAACTATTCCTGGCATTAGCTTCAGAGAAGTACCAGACCCAACAGGAGATAGCTGTTCTTTTATAAGCTGGTTTCTGCCAACGGAAGCGCAAACAAAAGTTGCTGTTGCTGAACTAAAAACACAAGGTATACTGGCAGGTAATTTTTACTGGTTTGATAATAACTGGCATTATATACGCAAATGGAATCATCTGAAACAAGCTACTGCGCTTAACAGATTGAATGATGCACAAACTGCTTCTTTATTAAAGCTGGATACACAAGACTTTTCGGCTAGTGATGCCATTATGAATTGTTGTATTTCTACTGCCATAAGCCTTTCCTGGACCGAAGAACAAGTAAAGGATAAAGGAGAGAAGATGGCTGCAGCTATCAAGAGCGTCATCTAATTTGACAATATGCTGATGAGATAATTTAATCAAATTACTAAACTATACAAGAAGTTCCGGGAGCGATTCCGGGACTTCTTTTTTATGGTAATTGAAGTTGATTTTTAGCTAGAGATAATTGCAATAATTTATTCTAAATAATTAACTCAAATAGATTCTTGGCCCATTGTAATGTAGTATATGATGATGTGCAGAAGAAATACTCTTATTGATGACAATTTTATCAATCTTGTTGTAAAGTACAGCAATCATGACGTAAAGGTTGTTGTACATGTTGTAAAATATTTCAAACATGTGTACTAGCAAATCAATCATGTTATCAAGTTTATCATTCTTGTTGTAAAGTTCATCAATAATGTTGTAAAGAATGTTGTACATGTTGTAAAGAATACTAAACTTGTGTACAAGAATACCAATCAAGTTAACACGCCTCAATAAATCACTTATAAATAGTTACTTTATTACAAAAAAAGAGGCTGCATCAATTAAGATACAACCTCCCATAACCAACCAAAACTATGTTTAAAACCAGCTTCCTAAGAATGCCTCATTTACGGTAGGCAGATCTTTATACTTACTGATTCTTTTCTTTCTTTTCATTCTGTTTTTTATCAATGCAACTACCATTAACAATAAGAAGATGATTGTAAATGGCGGAATACCTAAGAAGCTTATCCATTTTCCACCAAATAACGCTCTCATTGGTCTGCGCAATCTTTCTGCTATCAAGTACATTGCAGGTACCAGTACCAGTGTCATGAAGAATGCAAATGCAAGACCAAAAATGATGGTCCATGATAATGGTTTCCA
>CANFLJ010000037.1 GCA_947447815.1 Chitinophagaceae bacterium
GATGGTACTTGGGCTATGTCCCTGGGAGAGTAGGTAGCTGCCGTATTCTTTTAAAACGAGTCGTTTCATTTATTTGATCCGACTCGTTTTTTTTTGCTACAAACCCAACGAAATACACCTAGACTGAATACAGGAGTCAGGAGAATACAGAATGAAATGGGATTATGACTACTAACGTACTATTGAATACAAGAATTCAATTTATTAAAGCGAGTTACCATTAATTAATAATGACTCTACTTTTAGATTCTGAATAAAACTACTACCTGCCAGACAACTCATCATTCTACTGAAGGCTAGTTTACCCATTTTATATCCACTGGTTTCTACATAAGTAATTTCGGGATAATACAAGTGTGGAATTATTCCATTGCTGATTGTAATTAATGATAGCTCATTAGGGATTTTTATTTCCAGTTGTTGAATTGCTTTCATTACCCCTGTGAGAATTTCATCGCTCATACAAAATATTGCATCGGGTTTTGCTTTCTGAGGATACTTCTTTATAACATGCTGATATGCTTCTGCAGGATTTTTTGCTTCTACAATATCCAGTTTAGTACTGGGACTATGCGTATTGAAATATTCTTTAAAAGCCTCCATCCTTTCTTTGGTAATGGATAGTTTATAGTTGCCAAAAATGGCTAGAATCTTTTTCCTGTTCTTTTTGCATAATGCTTCTGCTGCCAGGATTGCTGCACTACTATCGGCCATACATATTTTATGTACATTTTCGTCGGTAGGTACCTTATCCAGAAATATTACCGGACAATTATTCTCGGTTAATTTAATAAAATTGCTAATGTCTTTTGTCTCTGAAGTAATAGCAGCAAAAAGACCCGTTACTCTATTATGCTTGCACAATTTTAAATTTGCTTTTTCTATCTCTGGATTATCTCCTGACTGTAGTATTAATAATGAATAGTGTTGATTGCGTGCTTCTTCTTCTAATGAAGCAATTAGTGAATCGTAAAAGTAGTTGGAAATTACAGGCACTATTAATCCAAAGGTTCTACTATTATTTGTTTTAAGATTTATGGCATAGGTATTGGGCTCATATTCCATCATATTTGCTAAGTCCCATACTTTTTTCTTTGTATCATCCGATATATCAGGATGATTTTTGAGTGCTCTGGAAACAGTAGAAATAGAAAACCCTAATGTTTCCGACAATTTCTTTAGTGTAGTATTCATTTATTTTGAAATCTTGCGGTAAATATATTTATTTAGTTATTAACCGCAAACATTTGCGGAAACGTTTGCGAAAATGTTTGCATAAACATTTACTTAAAATCTATTTTAATTAACCTAATCAGGATATACGTTTGTCGTAACAATTAAACTATTGCACACATGAAAAAGATTCTACTCTTAGCATTTATGCTAAGTGCTGTCAATTTGATGGCACAACAAATTATCACTTTTAAGGGAAAGGTTACCAACGCAAAGAAAGAGGCACTGTCGGGCGTTACTATTTCTTTTTTACCAGCGGGTAAAAATTGTACCAGCAATGAAACTGGTGAATACAGTTACAAACTTCAAAGTGTAGAAGGAAAAGTAACTGTAAGAGTATCTACAGTAGGTTATTCTACAGAAGAAAAAGTATTGGAAGACATTCAGTCTGTAAATGAATTGAACTTTGAATTGAAAAGCGATGTATTATCCCTAAACGATGTAGTACTAGTGGGAAATGCTAATGGTAAGTCGAAATTAAATTCCAGTGTATCTGTAAGTTCATTAAAAATGGATGAAGTACAGAAAGCTGCACCAAGAACAACGGCTGAAATATTCCGTTCTATTCCTGGCATTAAGTGTGAAGCTTCGGGTGGTGATGGAAATACAAATATTACTGTAAGAGGTGTGCCTATTTCAGCAGGTGGATCAAAGTATCTACAACTGCAGGAAGATGGGTTGCCTGTATTACAATTTGGTGATATAGCTTTTGCTACCAGTGATATCTTTTTAAGAGCGGATAATACTTTAGCCAGAATAGAAGCTATCAGAGGTGGTTCGGCTTCTGTAATGGCTACTAACTCTCCTGCAGGTATCATCAACTTTGTAAGTAAAACAGGTCAGACAGAAGGTGGATCTATTGCCGTTTCTTCTGGTGTAGATTACAATAACTTCCGTTCTGACTTTAACTACGGAGCACCTATTGGTAATGGGTTTACTTTTAATGTTGGTGGTTTTTACCGTGTAGGTGAAGGACCAAGAGATGCTGGTTTTAATGCAAACAATGGTGGCCAGGTAAAGCTGAATTTAACCAAGAACTTTGGAAAAGGATTTGTACGTTTCTACTTCAAGTATCTAAACGACAGAGCAGCAGCTTATATGTCTACTCCATTCTCTGTAACTGGTACTAATGCCGATCCTACTTATTCTGGTCTTGATGGATTTGATCCTATGCATGGTTCATTATACTCTCCATTTATGCAACAGAATTATGGATTGGGTGGCAACAATGAGAAAAGAAAAGCAGATGTATCTGATGGTATGCATCCAGTATCAACTTCTTATGGAGCAGAATTTAATGTTGATCTAGGAAATAGCTGGAAGCTGGAAGACAGAACCAGAATGAGCATTAATAATGGTCGTTTTATAGCGCCGTTCCCTGCAAGTGTTGGTACAACTTCTGATATGGTAGGAGCAGTAGGTTCTGCAACTGGTTGGAATCTTGCTGGATCTTCTTTAAAATATGCTAATGATGGTACTGCATTTAATGGTAAATATGCTATGATCATTCACATGTTTGATGTAGACTTAAACAACTTCAACAACTTTGTAAACGACCTGAAAATCTCTAAGAAATTTAAGGGTGGAGATGTAACTTTTGGTTATTACAAATCTATTCAGAATATCAACATGAGCTGGTTATGGAATTCTTATTTAACCGATGTAAAAAGCAGTGGATTAAGACCACTTGATATTTACAGTTCTTCTAGTCAGAAGATGACTCAAAATGGTTTGTTTGCTTATGGTGTACCAGTTTGGGGTAACTGCTGTCAACGTAGCTACGATGTAGTTTACGACATCTCTGCTCCTTATGCAAATGTGAATCTGGAAGCAAACGAAAAATTAAATTTTGAGCTGGGTGTAAGATGGGATAACGGAAGAGTAAATGGCACTTATGCTGGTAATGCACAATCAAGTGTAGACATGAACAATGATGGTACTATTCAGCCTACTGAAGTAAGTGTTTCTTCTATCAATCATGCTGCAGCATCGGTAGTAAATTATAAATACAATTACCTTTCTTATTCATTAGGTTCTAACTATAAGTTATCTTCCAGTTCTGCATTATTTGCCCGCTACAGTACTGGTTATTCAGCTAAAGCAGATAGAATATTATTTACACCAAATGTATTTGCTGATGGTTCTTCAAAAGGGGTAACCGATCAGATAGATCAGTTTGAATTGGGATATAAGAGCAACATGAAAAACCTTGGTTTATTTATCACTGCTTTCTATGCTAATGTAAATGAGGCTGGTGGTTATGAAGCTACTACTCAAAGAATTATTGAAAACCATTATAAGTCTTTTGGTATTGAAATAGAAGCTGCTGCTAGACTATCAAAGAGCTTAGAAATTCATGGTGGTATTACCTATACTAAAGCAGAGATTACTGATGGTGCTAACAAAGGAAATTTACCAAGAAGACAAGCTCCGTTTATCTTTAATTTAATGCCAACTTATACTGCGGGTAATTTTAGTGCAGGATTCAGCGCTATAGGTACTTCCAGCTCTTATGCTCAAGATGACAATCAGTTGAAATTTAATGGTTATGTATTAATCAATCCATTTGTGTCTTACAAGTTTAGCAAGTTGATTTACATGTCTTTGAATGGCAACAATATCTTCAATACACTTGGTATTACTGAGTCGGAAGAAGGTTCTATTAAAGATAATGCTACTAACAATATTGTTAGAGCAAGATCTGTTACAGGAAGAACTGTATCTGCAACAATTGGGTTTAACTTCTAATATAAAAGTTCGTGTTTTCTCGGGTTTTTTGTTTGGATTAATAATAGGAACTGTCCCGAAGGACAGTTCCTTATTCTAAAAAAGTTGATAATTATTCAGTCATACATTGTCAACTATATAAATTAAAGTGTCATGAAAGGAGATATAATTCATGTGGAAGATTATCATTACGAAATAGCAAGGAGGATCATTCAGCAGATACAGGAAAAGCTACAGCTACACAAGGGCATTTTCAGTATTTCTGTAGCAGGAGAATCGGGTAGTGGTAAGTCGGTTTCTGCGGTTGCTATTCAAAAAGAGCTGGAAGAAACGGGGGTGAAATGTCTGGTACTTCAGCAGGATGATTATTTCTTTCTCCCTCCTAAATCCAACGATCTTAACCGACGTAAAAGTCTTACGAATGTAGGCCCTGTAGAAGTGGACCTTAATTGGATAGATGCCAATATTCAGGAGGCTAAAAATGGAGCATCATTTATCGAAAAACCATTAGTTGATTTTAAAGGAAATACTATAGAAAAAGAAACCCTTTCTCTGGAAGGGATACAGGTAATAATAGTGGAAGGAACCTATACTTCTTTATTGAAGAACGTGGATGAAAGAATATTTATTGCCCGCGATTTTACAAGCTCGGTATTATCCATCAAGAAAAGAGCAAGAGATGTTGTAGACGACTTTTTAATGCAAGTATTACAACTGGAACACGAAATAATATCTGCTCATCAGCAGTACTGTAAAATAATAATAAAAGAAGGCTTTGATGTTACTTTTTTAAACTAACAATATGGCTATTAAAAATAAAGTTCAGCTAATAACTTACCCCGATTCCCTTGGGGGTAATCTTACTAATTTAGAGACGGTACTCGACCAGCATTTTACCGATTTATTTAAAGGGGGTGTACACATTCTTCCTCCATTTCCATCATCGGGCGATAGAGGTTTTGCACCCTTAACTTACTTTGAAATTGAAAAGAATTTTGGTGACTGGAACAACATAAAATCCATTGCTTCCAAATACGATATTATGATAGACCTGATGGTAAATCACATATCACAACAATCCGATTATTTTCAGGACTTTCTTCAGAAAGGAAAGGAATCTGTTTATGCAGATTTGTTTCTTACCCTCGATAAAATATGGGAAGATGGCAATCCTTTAATGGAGGATATTGATAAAATGTTTTTAAGAAGAACCTTGCCTTATTCCGAATTTGAAGCAGGTGAAAGAAAAGAGAAAATAAAGGTGTGGACTACCTTCGGAAAACAAGATCCTTCCGAGCAGATAGACTTTGATATCAACTCTATTATTTTCAAAGGATTGCTGCTTAAAATACTGCAGAACTTTAAGGACAATAATATAAAGATGGTGCGGCTGGATGCAGTAGGATATGTTATTAAAAAGCTGGCCACCAGTTGCTTCTGGGTAGAGCCCGATGTATATACTTTTCTGGATAGTGTAAAAGCCATTGCAACAGAACTGGATATCGAGTTATTGCCCGAAGTACATTCTCATTATTCTATACAGAATAGTCTGTCCGAACATGGTTACTGGATATACGATTTTATTCTTCCATACACCGTGTTGGATACCCTCATAAATCACAACGTAACTAAGCTGCTGGCTTATGCTAAAAACAGACCAGCAAATCAGTTTACCATGCTCGATTGTCATGATGGTATTCCGGTAAAGCCCGATATGGATTCCCTGGTTACTACGGCCGAAGCAAGGCAGCTGGTAAACACCTGTGTAGAAAGAGGTGCCAACCTGAGTTATATCTTTTCCGACAAGCATAAAGATGCCGATGGATTTGATATTCATCAGATACGTTGCAGCTATTATTCAATGCTCAATGGCAACGATAATGCCTATATTGCTGCAAGGGCTATACAGTTCTTTTTGCCAGGTATACCACAGGTATATTATGTAGGGTTGCTGGCAGGAGAAAACGATAAAGAAAACGTACTTAAAACAGGCGAAGGCAGAGAGATTAACCGCCACAATTTTACCTTGCAGGAAATTGAAACAGCAGTTAAGAAACCAGTAGTCAGAAGGTTGTTTAACCTCATTCATTTCAGAAATAATACCGATGCTTTTAATGGAGAATTTGAAGTGTTTAGCAATTCAGAATCCTGCATTACTTTGCAATGGACAAAAGGGAAAAGTTATTGTAAGCTAGAAGTAGATACGCTTAATTATACTTCCATTGTGGAGAGCATGGATGCTGAATACAACAAAGAAATTATATTATTTTAATAAACTACAATCATGATAAATGCGTCTGCAGAAAAACGTACAGCAAGCTTAACACTCATTAAGTGGCTTACCTTTTTAATGTTTATGATGTTTGCAATGACCACCGATTCCGTGGGCGTTATTATTCCCGAAATCATGAAGCAATACAAGCTTAGCATGACCTCGGCGGGCATGTTTCATTATGGCCCCATGATTGCTATTGCACTCTCCGGGATGTTCCTTGGTTTTCTAGCAGATAAGCTCGGCAGAAAGAAAGCAATTATTATTGGACTTGCTTTATTTGCCGCAAATTCTTACCTGTTTTTAGCAGGCAGTACCTTCTATTTCTTCTTCACTTTACTCACCATTTCGGGGGTAGCTATTGGTATATTTAAAACGGGTGCGCTGGCCTTGATAGGCGATATTACTCAATCGCCAAAAGAGCATACCACTACCATGAATGCAGTAGAAGGTTTCTTTGGAGTAGGCGCTATTGTCGGCCCCTTTATTGTTGCTTATTTACTAAAACAGGGTACCGACTGGAAGTGGCTTTATATCATTGCTGCATCGCTTTGTATTGTGCTTATCAGCATTGCCCTGCTGGTAAAATATCCTACTTCTTCCAAACAGAATACAGAATCTATCGATATAAAAAGTACGTTCGCTTTGCTAAAGAATCCTTTTGCAGTGGGCTTTTCCATGGCAGCATTTATGTATGTTGCGGTAGAGTGTTCTATCTATGTATGGATGCCTACGCTGATAGCTACTTATAAAGGGGATGCAGTTTTCTTTTCTACCTATGCACTTTCTATCTTCTTTATTTTACGCGCAGGTGGCCGTTTTCTGGGTGCATGGATTTTGTCTAAATACAACTGGTCGGTGGTGCTGACTATCTTTAGTTTATTCATTTTTATCTGCTTCCTTGGTAGTGTGGTAGGAGGTGTAAATTATGCCGTATTTCTCTTGCCTTTATCGGGCCTGTTTATGTCGCTTATATATCCCACTATCAACTCTAAGGGCATCAGTTGTTTTCCTAAAAACCAACATGGTTCTGTAGCGGGTATTATCTTGTTTTTTACCGCAGCAGGAGCAGCATTGGGGCCATTGGCAATAGGTGCCGTAAGCGATATATTTAACCATAGCGCCGCAGCAGGTTTTGTGCTGGCTACCATCTTTGCCGGATGTTTGTTTGCTGGCTTTTTATACAACTGGAAATATAAACTTGCAGCGTAAAAAGTGGTAGGTATTAAACTTGTATAATTACAATACGCTTAGTCTGTTTGTTGCTAATTGTATTGCAAATGCAACTAAAATGTCATTAAGCCTGCATTAAAAATATCACTAACTGTTTGTGTAAATCGGGCACTTGCTTTTTCCACTCTTTAGCGGCTTTCGTTTTGATAAATTCCTGAGGGGCAGTAATGTTTGATGCTATACAAATACGGGTATCGGGATGGCAGCATTCCAGCATTTCTTTTAGCATTGGATTATTCCGATAGGGCGTTTCGATAAATAGCTGGGTACAATTATTTTTAGCAGAATATGCTTCCAGTTCCTTTAATGCTTTTCTGCGTTCCAGATTATCAATAGGGAGGTATCCATTGAATTGAAACTTTTGCCCGTTCATACCACTTGCCATCAAAGCCAGCAGAATAGAGTTGGGACCAACCAATGGTTTTACGGTAGCATTCAGTTCTTGAGCAGCTTCAATCAATATCTGACCAGGATCTGCAATGCCAGGGCAACCACTTTCGCTTAGGATACCGATGTTTTTACCTTGCTTTAACCGATCGGTAAATTGTTTCTTGATACCTTCTTCTGCTTTATGAATAGCAAACCATTCCTGATCGTCGATAATGGTTTCCTTTCTGATTTTTTTTATAAAGCGTCTTGCGGTACGTTCGTTTTCTACAAAGAATACCGAGCAATTTGCAATTGCATCGGATATATAGGCAGGAATAGTTTCTACTGCATCTTCGTATAAAAAAACGGGAATAAGAATAACCTGTCCTAGAGCTGCCATTATGAAAATATTTCTGATTCTTTTGTGTTTGTTGTGTCTCCGTTTATTGCTACAATACTTAATGTAGCAGCAATTACAGAATATGCTGGTGCCAATACCCATCCTACAAATGGCAGTAAATGCATGATGTAAAACACCATTCCATTGCCCAATGCAAGTCCTTTATGACGGCCAATAAAGAATATACTTTCGGCGGTATTTTTATTATTTCTTTTCATACTATAATCCACCATGGAAAAGCCATAGTAGTAGCACTCTATAAGTAATGCTAATAGTGGAGCACCCCAACCTAATAGGGGAATCAGACAGAAGAAGATAATTGCTACAAGGTAAACAGTTTGCCATACAGAATTTCTGGCGGCAATCCAGATACCTCTGAAAATATCTTCGAGTAAAAGTTTAAAGCTAAATGGCAAATCCTCGTTGTTTAAAATAGCGGCTGTCTTTTCGCTTAAGTATGCAAAGATGGGGGAGCCAATTATCAGGAAGAAGAACTTAAATAAGGCATAGTATAGCTGCATGATAATTACCCAGAGTATCAAACTACTCATAGTAGTAATAAAGCCTAACAGACCTACTTCTTCTTTCTTGATCCAGTTGTTTAATCCTGTCTTTTGATTCAGCCATTCAAAAAAATTGTTAGAAGTATGCGCAAAGAAATACATACTGATCATAAACATTAATGCATAAAGAATACCAGGCAATAGAATCCACTTCCATAGTCGGTGTTGCTTTATCAGATCGTGTGCACGACCATAAGCCTGTATTGATATAATAATTTCTTTGAGCATTTGAATCTTTAGTTGTCGGGCGCAAAAGTATTCTATTTAATGGATTAAATGCAGTAGATGGGAGACAGGAGGAATAAGACTGTAGAATACAGGGATTCAGAGTACAGAATATTTGTTTAATTTCTGCTTAGCTAATTCATCAAATTACTTTTATTGTAGAAAGGATATTACTGATACATACTTTCTATTTGTTGCTCAAACTTATTTAATAGTACTTTTCTTTTCAGGCTTAATTTGGGGGTCATTTCGCCTCCTTCTATGCTCCATTCTGTAGCTAATAATACAAACTTTTTAATCTGTTCTACATTATTGAAACCTGTATTTATTTCCTGAATGATGCGGTTATATTTTTCTATAACTGCTGGATGATTCATCATTTCTTCTTCTGAATTAATGACAATATTTTTATGGTGTAACCAGCTTTTCAGAATAGGAAAAGCAGGAACAATCAGTGCACTTACAAATTTACGATCAGCACCTATTACCATTATCTGTTCTATAAAAGCATGTTCTTTAAACTTGTTTTCTATTGGTTGAGGCGCTATGTATTTACCGCCACTGGTTTTGAATAGTTCTTTCTTTCTATCCGTTATTTTCAGGTACTTATTATCAATCCATTCTCCTATATCACCAGTGTGTAACCAGCCATCAATAATTGTTTCAGCAGTCCACTCAGGATGTTTGTAGTAACCTGCCATAACCGTTGTTCCTTTTACACATATTTCGCCATCATCTTGCAGCTTTACTTCTATTCCATTTATTACTTCTCCTACTGTGCCTAGTTTATTATGTTCTTTAGCTCTTCGGTTTACTGATATTACAGGGCTATTTTCGGTAGGGCCATAACCTTCGTATACGGGTATGCCAGCGGCGTTGAATATTCTCAATAAATTTACAGGACATGCAGCACCTCCAGTAACAATAAACTCAATGTTTCCGCCCAGTGCAGCCCTCCATTTACTAAAGACTATTTTTCTTGCCAGCCAAAGTTGTGTAGTATAAAAGATGTTTTTGTTGGTAACATCATACCGCTTTCCGAGATTTAACGCCCAGAAGAATAGGGCTCTTTTTAGGCCACCTAATTCATCTGCTTTGGTCATTATTTTTTCGTACACTTTCTCCAGTAAACGGGGTACGGTGGTAAATCCATTGGGTTTTATTTCTCTTAGATTATCACCAATAGTTTCCATGGTTTCGGCATAATAA
>CANFLJ010000038.1 GCA_947447815.1 Chitinophagaceae bacterium
AGCCGTCCGCAATAAGGGTTAGCAGATACGGAAGAACCTTGAAGTATTTATAATTTCTTCAAGGTTTTTTTATACTTTAAAAAGGAATAAAAAAAGTAGCAATACCATTCATAAAACAATACATTATAACAAATAAATATGGCCACCAACAACCAATTTGTACAAGCAACAATTGAAAGTATTATAGACTTTTATGACCCGGAAAAGATCATTTTATTTGGTGCATTTTATCAGGGCAACCTAAATAAAAGAAGCATTGTAAATCTGTTGCTGATAAAAGACACCGACCTACCCAAAAGTCAACGTCCTGCAGCCATAAATGAGCACTTAGGAGAAACTGAATTCCCTCTGGACATCCTAATTTATACTACTGAAGAATATTATCAGGGAATGTCAAACCCAAAATCCTTCCTATACAATATGACCAAGCAATCCAGAATCATGTATGAAAAACAAGAGCTTGTAGGGAGGAAAGTGTAAGATTTTAATTTGCAATACGCTTACATCTTTGTATTGAAGTTTAAAAATAAACTAACTGTATAAAAAGACAAATGATTACATTTGACGAATAGGATTGATAAATATTTAATGTATTCTTTATTAATGGCAACTGAAAATTTAATATCAGACATAGTAGAAAAAATAACGAGGTTTTACAACCCTGATAAAGTTATTTTATTCGGATCGTATGCATATGGAAACACTGATTTGGATAGTGACTTAGATTTGATATTAATAAAAGAAACCACTCAGCCAAAACACAAGAGAACTGTAGAGATATACAAACAATTGATGGGCACAAAATTCCCGGTTGATATATTGGTATATACTCCAGAGGAATACGAAAAAGCATTAACAGATAAATATTCTTTTTTAAGTAGCGCTATAAAAAAATCCAAGCTACTGTATGAAAGGAAATAATCCAATTGTTCGGCAATGGATGCAGAAGGCTGAATTCGATTTAGGAACTGCAAAACTTACCTACTTTCATATTCCAGAGTATTCAGATACTATTTCATTTCACTGCCAATAAGCTGTTGAAAAATATATTAAAGCCATTCTAATCTTTCATGATATAGAATTTATGAGAAGCCATAATCTGGTTTATTTATTAAGCCTACTCGCAGATAAAATTACGATTGATAAAATATTACAGGATAATGCAATTGAACTAAATAGTTTTAGTGTAGAAGTAAGATATCCCAACGAATTAATAGAACTAACTAAAGAAGAATTATTTCTATCTATCAATACCGCAGAACTATTTAAGGAATTGTCGGAAAGTATTATTGGCATTTGCTGACACCTATTAAGAAAATATATTTACTAGAAAATTAACCCCTAAAAAGTTAGATAATTTAAAATCAATTAATAGTTTACCCCTGTAAGATTAAACAAAATGTAAAAACATACTATTTTTATGGGTTTAATACCCTTTTTACAACCTTCTATCCTATTTACGCTGCTTAGATATTATTAATATCTGTTACTTTTGCCGCCATGAGCAACATAACAAGTTATCCAAAAGACAAAATAAATATTCTTTTCTTAGAGAATATCAGCGACAAAGCAGTACAGCTTTTCCGTCAGAATGGCTATACTAATGTAGAAAAACTAGCAGGCGCTCTTAGTGAAAGCGAACTGATAGAAAAGATAAAAGATGTGCACCTTTTAGGTATCCGTTCCAAAACAAACATTACCCCTGCAGTGCTGGAAGCAGCTAATAAGCTACAGGCAATAGGTTGTTTTTGTATAGGGGTGAATCAGGTAAATCTTAAAGCTGCTACCCGCAACGGTGTTACAGTATTTAATGCTCCATATAGTAATACAAGAAGCGTGGCCGAGCTGGTAGTAGGCGCGGCTATCATGCTGATTAGAAAGATATTAGATAAAAATAATGCTGCCCATAAAGGTATCTGGCAAAAAGAAGCTAAAGGCAGTTTTGAATTGCGTGGCAAAACAATTGGTCTGGTAGGATATGGCAACATAGGATCGCAGGTAAGTGTACTTTCAGAAGCCTTTGGTATGAAGGTGCGTTACTATGATCTAGAATCAAAACTACCATTGGGCAATGCAGCCTCTTATGATAGTCTGGAAGAACTGGTTAGCAAAAGTGATATCATATCCTTGCACGTTCCTGAAACTAATAAAACAAAGAACCTTATCAACGAAGAGTTATTAGCACAATTTAAAAAAGGTTCTATCCTGATAAATTATGCCCGTGGCGAAGTAGTAGATATTGATGCGCTTGCTAAATATTTACAGAACGGACATTTGTCGGGTGCTGCTGTAGATGTATTTCCTTGGGAACCAGAAAAGAATGGCGATACCTTTTCTTCTCCATTGCAGGGCCTTAGCAATGTATTGCTTACCCCACATATTGGTGGTTCTACCGAAGAAGCACAGGTAAATATTGGGGAAGATGTAAGTAGTAAACTATTCAACTTCCTGGAGTCTGGCATTACCAATGGTTCGCATACTGTGCCAGGAATTGCACTGCCTCCGATAGAAGGCACCCATAGAATTTTACATATACACAAAAACGTTCCGGGCGTATTGAGTAGTATTAATACTTTGATGTCAAATAATCATATCAATATCTCTGCACAATACCTGAAAACAAACGAGGAAATAGGGTATGTGGTGCTGGATGTAGATTCCGAGATATCAGACATTGCTTTGGATCTTTTAAAAGACGTAAAAGAGACCATCAAAGTTAGAGCACTATACTAGTACGCTACTCACCAACTATACGCTTGAATGAAGCCATACGATATTATTCTTACGGTAACCAATGATCTGAATTATGATCAGCGGATGCAGCGTATCTGTACTTCATTATCTAAAGCAGGATACAATATTTTGCTGGTTGGTAGAACCCGTAAAGATTCTATACCATTAAAAGAGCAACCCTTTCATCAGAAGCGTTTGAATTGCATTTTTGATAAAGGATTTGCTTTTTATGCGGAGTATAATCTTCGTCTTTTTCTATTCCTGTTTGTTAATCCCTGCAGGGCCTATTATGCAGTAGATCTGGATACTATACTGCCCAACCTATTAGCCTCCATGTTGTTCAGGAAAAAGCGTCTTTATGATGCACATGAGCTATTTACCGAACAAAAAGAGGTAGTAACCCGAAAGAATGTGCACGCATTCTGGCTATGGGTAGAAAAAATAGCTGTACCAAGATTTCAAAATGGCTATACCGTAAATCATTTTATTCGTCAGGAGCTGGAAAGAAGATATGGCGTGAAGTACGAAGTAATCCGCAATATGCCTTTCCGCAAAAATTATGCTAACAACCAACAAAGTGATCCTCCATTTATATTGTATCAGGGTGCAGTAAATGAAGGTCGTAGTTTTGAAACATTAATACCGGCGATGAAGTGGGTAAATGCTACACTACTTATTTGCGGCAAGGGCAATATGTACGAGGAAGTAAAGCAACTGATTGCTTATCATAAGCTGGAAGATAAAATAGAAATGAGAGGCTATGTATCGCCTGATGAGCTAAAGAATATTACGCCTAAAGCAAAGTTTGGTTTAACGCTTTTTGAAGCAACCGGCATGAATCAGTATTACTCATTATGCAATCGTTTCTTCGATTATATAATGGCGGGCATTCCACAGCTTTGTGTAAACTATCCTGAGTATAAACACATCAACGACGAGCACCATATTGCGCTAATGATAGACGATGTAAAAAGCGAAACAATTTCTGCTGCAATGAATCGTTTATTAGAAGATGATGCACTTTATCATACCTTGCAACAAAATACTGCAACCGCAAAAGAGCTGTATAACTGGGAAAGCGAGGAAATAAAACTTATTGCATATTGGAAAAACATCTTCATATAATCTCCCTCACCATTCCATTTCCGGTGGACTATGGTGGCGTATTTGATTTATTTTACAAAATAGTAGCCCTACATAAAGAAGGCATACAAATACACTTACATTGCTTTGAATACGGAGGCAGGCCACAACAGGAAGAACTGAACAAGTACTGTGCATCGGTACACTATTACCCCAGAAAATCTTTCTTAAGTAATCTATTTTCCGGCATACCGGTAATGGTATCTTCCCGAAACAATACACTACTTACTGAAACGCTTTTAAAAGATAATTATCCCATTATAATGGATGGTCTTCAGTGTACCTATTTACTGCAAGATAAAAGACTGGAAAGAAGAAAGAAAGTAGTAAGACTATATAATGTAGAACACGAATACTATCAGGATTTAGCCAGCAATACTTCCGCTACTTTTAAAAGATTTTATCTTAAAAGAGAGGCAAGATTATTATACAAATACGAAAAGATGGTAGCCCAATCCGGCAACACCATTTTAGCCGTAACAGAAAAGGATGTAGCAACCTATCAAAAGGAATATGGCGCAAAGAATATCCAGTACATGCCTATCTTTTTGCCCAACAACTGGACAGTAAACAGTAAAGCCGGAAGAGGGAATTATTGTTTATACCAAGGAGACCTTAGTGTAAGTTCCAACGAGAAAGCAGCCCTCTGGTTGATAGAAGAAGTATTTGCAGGCACCAGAAACAAATTGATAATTGCTGGTAAGAGCCCATCACTTAATTTATACAAATCTGCAGCCAAAAGATTGAACGTACTGGTAATTGCAAACCCGGAAGAAGAACAAATGCAAGACTTCATACAAGTAGCACACATCAATATACTTCCCTCCTATAGCAACACGGGCATTAAGTTAAAATTACTGAATGCATTATACAACGGACGCTTTTGTCTGGTGAATAATTTAACCACCCAAGGCAGCGGAGTAGAAAGTCTTTGCCATTACTTTGAAGATGCTAAAAGCTGTAAACAAAAGATAGCAGAAATACTTACAACTGAATATACCATACAAGAGATAGAAAAAAGAAAAACAGTTTTATCAGAAGCCTTCAACAATCAGCAGGATGCAAAAGCATTAGTGTCAGCACTATTTGATTAATCTTTTTATAGATCCAGTATATATTTACCAGCAATAATGATCCCGGAACAATTTTATGCAACTATACTATAAAACATATCAGCTTCCTTTCCAATACCCTTTTACTATTTCGCAAGGGCGAACTAAAACACATCAGCCATCCCTGGTAGTGGCATTGCAAGTGGGAAAATGGATTGGGTATGGAGAATCGCCTGCCATAAACTATTATCATATAACGGTAGAAGAAATGGTTGCTACACTGGAGCAATACAGGGCGATGATAGAGAAGTATGCTTTTACGGAACCCGAAAGATTCTGGCATTATTTGCACCACCTATTGCCCAACAATAATTTTTTGATTAATGCATTGGACATGGCAGGATGGGACTTGTATGGTAAGATGCAGCAGAAACCATTGTATGAATTATGGGAAACTCCATTTACTGGCAACGAACCCATTACCGATTATACATTAGGCATAGATGCTCCCGAAAAAATGCTGGAGAAAATGCAGGCACATCCTCATCCGGTATATAAAATAAAGATTGATAGCAAAGATCCTTTAACTACCCTTAGCTATTTAAGAGAACATACCGACAAGCCATTCCGTCTGGATGCAAACGAAGGATTTACGTATCAGCAGTTCGTAGAAATATTGCCAGCATTAGCTGCCTTAAATATAGAATTTATAGAGCAGCCTCTTGCCAAAAATAACTGGGAAGAAATGAAGAAGTTATATACTGAAAGCCCTATCCCATTGATTGCAGACGAAAGTTGTGTAGTAGCAAAAGATGTAGAAAAGTGTGCAGGACATTTTCATGGAATCAATATAAAACTCACCAAGTGCAGCGGTATTACCCCTGCCCTTAGAATGATAAAGCAAGCAAGAGAACTTGAACTAAAAGTAATGATGGGCAGTATGAACGAAAGTACAGCAGGCAGTGCCGCAATAGGAAACTTTTTGCCTCAGCTGAACTACGTAGATATGGATGGCCCATTGCTATTATCCGAAGACATAGCTAAAGGTATAACCTACGATAATGGCAAGATAACATTGAGTGGCAAGTTTGGATTGGGTATACAAATGACCAGTTAAAAACACCCGATTATCAAAGCATTATAACGCTCTAAACACAATGCTTTAGAATCCATTAAATAAACTTATTTATTCTTGAAAGCCTGTAAGGTTTCTTTGGTAAAGTCTGTTAATACCAGTCTTCCACTAATGGCTGCTCTTTCGTACAACAGGGTGTCCCAATGATCGGTATTGTTCCAGAAAGCCTTTTTCACTTCCTTCATAGCTTCGGCACTATAGTTGCTCAATGTAACTGCAAGTTTATTGGTAGCGTCCAATAAAGTATCTATATCTTCAAAAACAGCTGCATAAAGGCCTTTTTCTCTAGCCCATTCAGCCGATCGGAAATTATTAGCATCGATACTCATCTCGTAAGTAAATGTTGTGCCTATTTTACGTTCCACTACAGGACCAATCACAAAAGGACCAATACCAATAGCCAACTCGGATAGTTTTATATCAGCTGCCATAGTAGCATAAGCATAATCGCAAGCTGCAATTAGTCCTACTCCACCACCAATAGCTTTGCCTTGTACAACCCCTATAATTAGTTTAGTCGATTTTCTCATTGCATTAATGACGTTGGCAAACCCACTAAAGAAAATTTCTCCGTCAGCCTCGGTATTGATGCTTAATAACTCATCAAAACTAGCACCGGCACAGAAGGTTTTAGCCCCCCCACTTTTAAGGATAATTACTTTAGTAGCATCATCCTTGGAAGCATCATGAATAGTCTCTGTCAATTTTTTCAGCATAGAAGATGGTAGGGAATTATGATGTGGCGTAAAGAACTCTATAGTTCCAATATTATTATTTACCTGATAATTAATGTATGATTCAGCAAGCATTATTCTGTATATTTTACATTGCAATATACAATGTTTGAAACAATTTTTCGTTTCTTTAAGTTGCAATACAGATATTTGTTTTTCTCAATTAATAATAACCGAACTGACATACATGAAATCTAGCACCTACCTACCTGCATTAACTGGCGTAAGAGCGATAGCTGCATTCATGGTATTTTTTCATCATTTTAATAGGGTAGAGTTCCCTTACCCGATATTCAGAATATTGAATGAGTTTCATACAGGCGTTACTGTTTTCTTTGTACTCAGCGGATTTCTAATTTGTTTGCGTTACTACGAAACCTGTGAAATAACAGAGAGCTGGTTTAAGAAATATATCAAAAACAGAATAGCACGAATCTATCCTATGTACCTATTGCTAACCCTTGCAACCTTTGCTTTTGCATGGTATATTAAGGACAGCTCTGTGTATGGCGGGTTCTCCTATCCTGTTGTGCTATTATTCATGAATATATTTTTCGTTCGTGGTTTTTTTGACGATTTAAAGTTTACCGGAGTAGCTCAAGGATGGTCTTTAACCGTAGAAGAGTGCTTTTACTTTCTGGCTCCCTTATTTTTCATCAAAATAAAAAAGAATATAAAGTACCTTGTATACCTGCCAATTGGATTAATCTCGATAGGATTGCTATTAGTCGCCATATTCAGTAAGGTAAACTTTTATAATTTTTATGGCAACGCAACCTTCATGTTTTTGTACACCTTTACGGGTAGATGTATCGAGTTTTTCTTAGGTATTTATCTTGCTATGATTGCCTTGAAGAACAACAAAAACGACGTAAGGCCTAAAGCTACTTTTTTAGGATTAGTAATTATAGTAATTGCTATAGGATTAATGTGCTCTGTACCACTTACAGATACCACTAAATTTGGATTGTATAGCCCCTTAGGTATCCTGAGCAACAACCTGATATTGCCAATAGGTATCGCCATTTTATTCTATGGATTAATATCAGAAAAGTCATGGGTAAGAACTTTTCTTTCTACCAAAACCATGGATATACTGGGAAAGAGTTCCTACATATTCTACTTAATACATATTGGATTTATTTCTAAGTTGTCAAACGACTTTTTCTCGAAAAATATCGATCAATTGTATACCTGGATGGACGACAAAGAAATCACCTGGTTCAGCAATCTTATTTCTGCTTCTTTATTAAACATTTTAGCTGTATTTATTTCTTTAAATCTGGTATCAATACTCCTGTATAAAACAATAGAAGAACCAATGAATCTTTATATCAGAAGATCTTCTCTTTTGGGCACCAAAAAAGAAGGCGAATAAGGCATGACTATTATTTAAGGTATAATTAATGTTATCAAAACTCCTTAATACTTAAATGTAATTCTGACACTCCTGCATGACTTTGATTCTTGCATAAAAAACGTTAATAAAAATGCTTAACTTTATGTTTTTAGAATTGAACATTAATATTACAATCTAATTGTATAGAATTGAAGTGTAGAATTATTCTGATATTACTGGTATTATTACAGTCTTTAATAGGGACTGCTCAAAATAAGAAGCCTGTCTATCTAACTGTCAGTGGTACCGTATATGATATAAGTGCACGTTCTCCCATCGAAGCTGTTATGGTTTATAGTACATCCGGACACTCTACGTTTACCGACTCTTTAGGGAAATATAGTTTTACAGTAGTCTCTACAGATTCTATCTGGTTTAGGATGCTGAATAAATCAACTATGAAGTTTCCTATTGATACTATCAAGAACCTCAGTCAGTTTGATATAATGATTCATGTTAAATCGGTTGAACTGCCCGAAGTAAAATTGAAAACCAAAAACTATCGTCTCGATTCTATTGAAAACAGAAAAGACTACGCAAAGTATTTTAATTACCGCAAACCAGCACTCAGAATAAGTACCGACAATAATTATAGTCCCGGTGGAGTAAGCGCAGGATTTGATCTGGACGAGATCATTAATATGTTCCGATTTAAAAGAAACAGAAGCTTAGAAGCCCTTCAAAAAAGATTGGTACAACAAGAGCAAGACCATTATATAGACCATAGATTCTCGAAGAACTTTGTGATTAAAGTAACTAGGATAAAGCTAAATCAGCTGGATGACTTCATGACTAAATATCGCCCTGAATACGACCTCTTAAAACTATTGAATGATATTGAGCTTGGGTACTATATCGAAAAATGCTACGATCAATATAAGTATCAGAATAGCAAACAATAAATATAGGAGACAAAAAAAGAAAAAGTAAGACTACAAATTATTCCTCAAAAAAAAGTTGCTAGTTACTGGTTACTGGAAACCTGCAACTAGCAACTTTAGATTCTTTGAAATAAAGTGTTGGCGTTTTAGTCAATCACATAACTCACCGTTCCATCCTTTTCATCCTTCAGCTGCACCCCTAAAGCAGTCAGTTCATTTCTGATCTTATCGCTGGTAACAAAATCTTTCTTTTGCTTTGCTTCCTTTCTGATGTTGATTAATAGTTCAATAATTCCTTCCAGTTTACCATCAGTATTCTGTTGTAAAGAAGTAAAACCAAAGATATCTTCCAGAAACAATTTCATCTTTGTTTGCATCAAAGCAATAGTAGCATTACTTAAAATTCCATTTTCCAGTTGTTTGTTTTTGATGCCATTAATTACCGGCACTAGCTCAAACATATTAGCAAGTACTTTAGCAGTATTGATATCATCATCCATAAACTCGTCAAACTCCGCTATCAAAGTAGCAACTTTAGTTTCCAGTTCTGCATCTATAGGTCCTTGAAGCGTATCTATACTTAGTTTCAGTAAATTATCATAAGCCTCCCACAATCTTTTCAGTCCTTTTTCTGCTGCCTGCAAGGCCTCATTACCAAAATCTAAAGTAGAACGGTAATGAGACTGTAATATGAAGAAACGAACGGTCATAGGATGGTAAGCCTGCTCCAGAATAGGGTGATTGCCACTAAACAATTCCGTTAGTTTTATCACATTATTGTAGCTCTTACCCATCTTCCTGCCATTGATGGTAATCATATTATTATGCACCCAGTATTTAGCCGGAGTGTGATGATTACAAACGGTGCTTTGTGCTATTTCGCACTCATGATGCGGGAACTGCAAATCCATACCACCACCATGAATATCAAATACTTCGCCAAGATACTTTGTAGCCATAGCCGAACACTCAATATGCCAGCCTGGAAAACCAACACCCCAAGGACTTTTCCAACGCATAATATGTTCTGGCGCTGCATTCTTCCAGAGAGCAAAATCGTTCTTGTTTCTTTTTTCTTCCTGATTATCCAGTTCTCTGGTG
>CANFLJ010000039.1 GCA_947447815.1 Chitinophagaceae bacterium
AAAGCATTTTCAGTTAATTGCCACAATGGCAGTAGCTGTGCACGATTTCTTTAGTAAATACACTTTACACGACAATTTTATCAAATGGCCCAACGATATTTACTGGAATAATAGAAAAGCAGGCGGTATTTTGATAGAAACATCCTCTCCTATTCCTCAATCTTCAATAAAAGCATGGAACTGGGCAGTAGTTGGTATTGGATTAAATATTAATCAGGTAATTTTCCCAGATAATCTTCCAAATCCTGTCTCGCTAAAACAAATTACTGGCAAAGACTATGATCCCGTAGCCATGGCAAAAGACCTTTGTACTAATATCGATAAATGGTTCTTACAATTGAAGAATGAACCTTTTCAGCCTATTCTGGATTATTACAACCTATACTTATACCAAAAGAATAGCACCGTAAAGCTCCGAAAAGGCAATATTGCTTTCGATTGCTTAATAGAAAAAGTAGACGAACAAGGATTTCTGCATGTAAAAGGAGCTACCAGCGATACATTCAGCTTTGGAGAAGTGCAGTGGATTGTGTAAATCGTACAGAAATCAACCTGCTCTATCTTACTTTTCGTTTTAGTATTGCATATTTTACTATACATTTTTTACATTTGCAACACATCTAAACAAATTACCATGCTAAAAGCCTTTAAATTACTTTCCGTTCTAACAGTTATTTTGACTATTACCTTCATCATTAATAGTTGTGCAAAAGGCGGCAGTTCAGGCCCTATCATTCATATAAATTGTGATAGTCTTTTCAATGATTCTATAACATCGGCAGATAGTGCTTGGGGTATAAACATCCCTAATGCATTTACGCCTAATGGAGACGGCCAACATGACCAATACTATATCCATTTAAACTATATAGATTCTGCCAGAATAACCATCTTTGATGATAATAATAATGTAGTGTATAGATATAACGGCAAATCAATTACTTGGGGGCGTGATACTTCAGTACCTCAAGGTAAATATTATTATAGGTTACAATTAAAAACAAGAACCGGAAAAAGGGTTGGCAAATGTGGTTTTATTTGGTTACTTAAATGTATGCCTTCTAATATGACTGACTCTTTAGACTATTTAGGTTATGGATACTACAATTATCCATTAAATGTTGATCCTATTAAAGCGAAACCTTGCAACTAATTCAACAACCTTGCAGCAGAACTTTCGATTTATTGAATATATATGTTTGGTAGATTCAATTTTGATGACGTTTAGTTAAGCTTATTTCCTATTTAGCCCTGAAAGGGCATACAATAAAAGCAATCGGTGTAGCCCATTGTTTTGTTACAGAAACATAATGTTAATCAAGGCCTGAAAGGCTGAAATAACCGTTATTATGGAGACTTAACTAAAAGATATTGGGGTCAATGTAGCGCTTTTGTATTTTCCTGTTTCCTTGTATTCTGTATTCCTGCCTCCCTCCTTAGTGTTAGCTGTATTCCCTTTGTGCCTCTGTGCCTCGTTGCCTTTGAGCCTTGTATTTGTATACCTCCTTGCCTATTGCCTCCTTGCCTTTCTTTTTACTTTGAATTTGGGCGTTCCGGCAAGCCGTCGGGTCTCCACTGCTATCTTTTTATGCACCCGGTATTACGCCTTTTTCAATCAACTAGCGAGGGTGCATAAAAAGGATATCCGCTTCACCCCTAACGCAAATACATCGCTCAAAAAATGCCTTTATCAAACCATTCCAAGACATACTCCTTTTATTCTCAAAGGCTTTTCTTACATTCCCAGAAGCATTCCTGTTATTCTCCAATACTTCCAGCACTTTCTCAGATGCATTCTTGTTATTCTCCAATGCTTCCAGCACTTTCTCAGAAGCATTCCTGTTATTCTCCAATGCTTCCAGCACTTTCTCAGAAGCATTCCTGCTATTCTCCAATGCTTCCAACACTTTTCCTAAAGCATTCCTGCTATTCTCCAATGCTTTCAGCACTTTTCCAGAAGCATTCTTGCTATTCCCCAATACTTTCAGCACTTTCTATGATGCATTCCTCAATTCTCACGATTCACGACTCACGACTCACGATTATCAACTCACGCACCTAAGCCCCCTTCACAAAAGCATCTATCTTAGAGGCCAACGCTCTATCTTTCTCCGTTACTATATTGCCCACATCATGCGTGGTAAGCCATATCTCTACCGTATTCCACACATTAGTCCATAATGGATGATGATTCGCTTTTTCCGCTTCTATTGCTACCCTGGTCATAAAAGCAAATGCTTCCGAGAAATCGGCAAATACAAACTTTTTATACAATTGATTATTGTTCTCTATCCACATGGCAAACTATTTAATTATTATGCGTTAAAAGTAGGGATTGCTTTAAACACATACCCTTTTTGTTTAAAGTAGTCAAGTGTTTTAGGCAAGGCATATTCAAGTCTTTCAAAAGCTTTTTCGCTATCATGAAATACTACAATACTTCCTGCTCCGGTATTGTTCTTTACGTTTTTAAAACACTTCTCTCCCGATATATCTATATCAAAATCTCCACTCAATACCGACCACATCACTATTCTGAAAGGTATAGTTGCAGCTTCCTTATTCAATTGCTGCATCAACACCTTTGCCTGAAAACGCTTTATTCTACCATAAGGCGGTCGGAACAAAGAAGTATCTATCCACTTAGCAGCTTGCTTTACATCCTCTATATATTCCGCATCGTCCGTATGCCAGCCATTCAAATGATGCTGTGTATGATTGCCTACCGAATGCCCCTCTTTTAAAATAGTATTATATATATCCTGATGCTCGGCTACATTCTTTCCTATACAAAAAAAGGTTGCTTTTGCATCATACTTTGCCAACGTTTCCAATACGAATGGCGTAGCAATAGGATGCGGACCATCATCAAAAGTCAGGTAAATAACTTTATCCTTATCAGGCATGTTCCATAAATAATCAGGGTACATCCATCTTAACCAGAAAGGTGATTTGATAAAGTATTTCATTGATAATATAAAGTGCTTTTTATTAATAAAAACAGCTCAGCTAAAGGATACATCCTCTTTACAAAATAAATACACCCTCCTTTCGGGAATGGGGGGTTAGTCCTCTGCATATACAACTATATGAAAAGTTTTTTCTTTGTATTTATGCGCTATACCCCTTCCTTTCAAAAACTTCACCTGTGTATCTTCATTGGTAAACAACTGATTGGAAAAAGATTTTATTTCCCCAGTACTCACCGAAGGTTCTCCATCTCGTCTTTTAATGGCATGAATAAAAGAAGTAAGTACCTGAGGGTAATATTTCAACATATAATTAGTAGAGGCAAATAGCTCGCACCCTAATATCCGCTTACCTGCCACTGCAATAAACCCAGCAAAACTACTGTCGCTATGCTTCATTTTATCCATAAAGAAAGCTAAATAAGCAGAATCAGAAGTGGTAGGTTTGGGATACAACTGATTGTAAGACCAGGACTCCGATTCTAACTTTCTTTCTTTAAACTGTCTATCTACTTCTTTCCAAACTTCTGCCTGACGAGCCGAAACATCTATCTTTTTGCGAAGATCCATATCCGCATTGCCTGCATATTTAAAAGATTTCTCTTTCTTAGTCCACCTACCTTTTTCTACACAAAATACATTCAGGTAAGTAGTTTCCGATCCTCCGGGCGGTATTAGTTTAGTCTCCGCTATCACTCTATCCTGTTTTCCACCTGCTATTATCTCTCCACTATTTACCAGTATCGCTTTCTTAGTATGATTTGTTACCTCCAAAAGGTTTACATCAGAACCATTCATATAATGTATTTCCTTGATAGAAATTTTACCAGACTGCAAAGCTTTACTAAACTCAATAACTCCCTCTGGCAAATAATCCAAGGGAATACCATCTGTACTTAATCTGATTGGTATAAGTTGAAGGTTATTAAAGGTCCAGGCAGAATCATACTCAGTATATACTGCAGGATAGATCAATTGAGATTGAACTATGAATCCTTTTAAACAAAAGGCAATGATTAGTAATATGTATACCTTATTTATTTTCAACGGTGTTTCTTAAAATAATTTATACTATCTTTTGATTTCTAAAAAATCAACAATAATCTTCTCTGTTTCAGTACAGGCTTTAGTAAGCTCTTCGTTAAGAATACAAAAATCAAAATGATGTTTGAAGGATAATTCATAAGCAGCTTTATTAACTCTTATAGCAATATTCTCGGCAGAATCAGTTCCTCTACCTTCCAATCTTTTCTGTAATACATCTATGGAAGGTGGCTCGATAAATAGGGATAAGCAATTAGCTTTAAACTGGCTTTTTACATGAATAGCGCCTTTTACATCTATATCCAGCATAGGCGTTTTGCCTTCCGCCCATATTCTTTCAATCTCTGTCTTCAGTGTACCATAATATTTCCCTTCATACACCATTTCCCACTCAATAAAAGCATTTTCATTGATTTTAGTTTCAAAGTCTTCCTGAGACATGAAATAATAATCCTGCCCATCTTTCTCCTCTCCCCTAGGTTTACGGGTAGCAGCAGATACCGAAAAACATAATTGAGGATAATGTTTCAATAAATAGTGTGTAATAGAGGTCTTACCTGCGCCAGAGGGAGCTGTGATAAGAATTATTTTTCCGTTTCCATTCATATTCATAATAACGGCAAAGAAAAACAAATTAAGATATAGAGTGTGGATTAAATATATGCTAATTCTAACTAAGTCATTAAGTCCAACTAATTGAGACTAATAAAATTCATCAGGGTAAGTACAATTAATACCGTAATTAATGGCCACCAGATAATATTAATAATATTACTGGCTTTCATAAATGATTGCCTTGTAAGGTTGTTATCCTCATCATGAAAATTATTAATACGGTACCAGGTTCTAAAAGACTTAATATAAGTTCCAATATCTTTTTGTTTCCTTGATTTTATATTTAAATAAAATGCTAATTTAGTTCCAGTAGCCAGGATAACCAAGATAAATACAATCAATTGTACCAATCCTAAGGTTAACGTAATATCAAACATTTTGGTTTTAAAATTAATGAGGTGTGAAATTATGCAATTGCAAGACACTATAATATTAAATTATTAAAAAATATAAATAGTTAATTAAATTTTAATTTGAATACGTTAAAAACTAAATTAATAAACGAATTACAATAAAACATATAAAACTAAAAGACAAATATTATTTTATAATAGACAATAGTTTATTCGAAAGATTTTATTCACCTTTACAACTTAATACCTTAAAGTTGCACTATGGGAAAGATTGTTACCAAAAAGAATCTAACACGTAAAGACGTAATTATAGAAAAAGCTGCCGAGCTATTTAAGGAAAAAGGCTACAAAGCATCCGGCATGAGAGAACTAGCTGAAGTATTGGGAATAGAAGCTGCCAGTCTTTACAACCATATCAAAAGCAAAAGCGAATTACTCCACCTCATTTGTTTCGAAGTTGCCAATAAATACACAGCTGTTATTGATGAAATTGAACATAAAGATATCAGTTCCCTCAAAAAGGTAGAAGAACTGCTCCGTTTTCTTATTAATGGAATGATAAACCATTATCAGCAAGTATATGTGTGCGATAGAGAATGGAAATATTTAGAAGAACCTTATCTATCCAATTTTCAGGCACAAAGAAGATCTTACCGTAAAAGAATTGCAGGAATAATAGAGCAAGGAATTCAGAAAAAAGAAATTAAGTCTATAGATGCTCCTACTGCAGTGTTGATAATGCTTCATGCAGTTAGCGGTATAGAAAGCTGGCATCGTAGCAAACAAAAAATTACTGCTAAAGAACTGGAAGAAAATATGATTTCGATATTAATCAGTGGACTAAAAAAATAGTCCTTCCATCTACATTTATTTATACTATGTTTCAAATAAAAGTTTTTACATTTAGTCCTATTCAGGAGAATACTTATATACTATACAACGAAAATAAAGAAGCAATCATCATTGATCCAGGATGCTACTTTAGTGCTGAAGAAGAAGAATTACAACAGTTTTTTACGACAAATGATTTAACGCCAGTAATGTTGATTAATACACATTGCCACCTGGATCATGTATTTGGCAACAACTGGGTTCACAAACAATACGGACTGGAATTGCACTTTCATAAAGACGACGAAGCCTTGTTTCATCGCGCACCTGAATCCGGCAAGATATGGGGATTAGAATTCACCAATTATGCTGGACCTATTCATTATTTAGTAGAAAATCAGGTCATTACTTTAGGTAAAGATTCCTTACAGATATTGCACACACCAGGTCACTCCCCAGGTAGTGTGAGTTTCTACTGCGAAAATCAAAATTTCATTATCAGCGGCGATGTATTATTCAGAGAAAGTGTTGGCAGAACCGATTTGCCCGGTGGCAATTTTGACACCTTAGTGAATAGCATAAAAACAAAACTATTTGTTTTACCGGGTAGTACAGTTGTTTATTCTGGCCATGGTAGTCCAACCACTATACAATACGAGATTGATAACAATCCTTATATAGCTTCCTAAAATAATAAAGGCTGATTCTGAAGAATCAGCCTTTATTATTTTATCTACTTAAGAGTTTGTTGATTACTTACAACTTATCACTTTCAACTTACTTAGTTAGCTTCTTTGGTTTCAGCAATCCTAGTTTCATGGCTATTGCTTCAGGTATCGCTCCCTTGTGCACCATGATGCCAGTAGTCTTATAACGGAAATAAGGAACACTGCAATAGAAATATCCTTTAAGTGTATTTCTTTCTGTGCCCCAGCTATTCTTTACCAGATAATATTCATGATTATTCTGATCGTGAGCCTTACCTACAATATGCATTCCATGATCATCGGTAGTAGTAAGATTATCCAATGCTTCCTGACGAATCTCTTGTGTAATAGTTTTCTCTGTCCCCGGAGCTAAGAAAGTCTTTTGCAAGGTTGCTTCTCCCATAGTATCTACTCCTTCAGGCACCAATGCAATACTGTTTTTGAAAGAGAAATATTTTTCACTTACATCACTTGCCCACTCTATAGTATACCCTGTTTTTATAGCATTATCTACTATCGCTTGCAGCTCATCTAAAGGCACGTTATATACCATCCCATTATCCCAGTTGTCGCTTACTTCCAATACAAATTGTTTGTAAAAAGGATGATGTGTAACAGAAGTTAATTCTACATAATCATCCGGATTAATGCCCAAAGAATTGGCGTATTCCAAGGGAGTATACTTTTTACCCTCTACAGAAAAGGTGTCTACTTTTTTGCCCAGATATGCATCCAGAATACCATTCAGCGCTACATTCCAGTTTTTAGACACTGTTGGTCTTTCGGCAATAATTTTCATAAATGAAGCAAGTACGGCATCCAGTTCTCCATGAATAGGTTTACCATCTACACTACTGTTATCTCCTGTATAAACAGCCTTCGGCACAATACCGTATTTACGTACCACATTCATTACATCATGTGGCTCGCCACCTTCAGCAAATTGAGCCTTAGCTTGTCTTCTAAAATAATTCCAAGCCTTATCATAGTAGCTATTTCTTACTACCCACATCATACTCAAATCTACGGGCTGTTTTCCCATTCTTATCACCTCACTTTCCAGAAAAGAGCTGGTACTAAAACTCCAGCAGGTACCGCTTTTATTTTGATTTTTTACTGGCGTTACATCCAGTTTCTTCTCTACCGAAAACTGATACTTACTATCCGTATTATTGGTAACAAAATCCTGAGCAGTTAGCTTTCCTGCAAACATTCCAGCCATAGCTAGATAAAGTAATTTCAACTTCATGTTTAGTTATATTTTTGATGATATAAAATGCTAATTGGATACTATGTATTCTCCTTTTTTGTTTACAAGTATAAAGGGTAATTTTTTATTCTCTTCAAAATAATCAAAAGCAGGACGAATCTGTTTCACAAAAGTCAGATACTTATTATCTTCTTTTACTATCCTGTTAAAGTACTCTACACTTCTTGCTACATTAAATCGGATAGGAAAAATATGCACCGGTATAAACTCCTGACCACTCTGACGGGCATAACTGGCAAGAACATATAAGTCTTCTATCTGGTTATCCATAATGGGTATACAGCCTACCGTTACACAACTACCATGTATATAAATATCTCCTCCAGGCTTTGTAGAATCGCTCAGTATTTCATCCGAGATATTGGGATAATTTATCCCTAAAGCCATATGATAAGTGCTGCTGGGTTTAAATAAGTTTACATAATAAAATCCTTCCGGAACCTGATAATCGCCCTCCATTCTTTTAGGACCTAGAGATCCACTTAAGGCACAAATTTTATACGTCTTAAATAGTTTAAATTTTTCTTTTGGATTATTTCTTACCCAAACTTCCATCTGACTATCATACTTGAAACTACGGATATAAATCTGCGATGCAGGCCAGGTGATTCCGGCAGCTGCAAACTGTTTTTTCAGCGTATCTTCTTTTAGTTTAAAAACAGCTTTGGCATTTGAGTTGGATTTCTGCCAATCTACAAAACCACCCTTCTGAGCTGATGCCCATTGAAGCGAAAATAAGATTGTACTTACCAATAAAATTCTTTGAAAAGAAATCATACCTAAATAACGTTCTTGTTTGTATTATTCACAACTCACGATGAACTCTGTTAAACGTTTTAAACGATTTAAACCTTAAACGTTCTTAGTTCTTAGCATCAAGAATTACAGGAGAAGATTTTCCTCCACCCATAATAATTACTTTAGCATTAGGGGAAGTAACTAATTCTTTCATCACCTTTATCTGTTCGTATTGCAATTGTTTATCTCCAAGACCTGTGCTGATAATTTTTTGATAATCAGCTATACCTTGCGCTTCTACTCTTTTACGTTCAGCTTCTTGTTTTTCTTTCTGCAATACAAACTCCATTTTCTGAGCATCCTGCTCTGCTTTTATCTTTTCTTCAATAGAGCCTTTCACACTATTTGGCAAGGTAATATTACGCACCAGTAATTGCTCTAGAAATAATCCTCTTTTCTTAAAGTCTTCTTCGATGCTCTTAAATATTCTGGTTTGAAATTCGTCTCTTTTCTTGGAATAAAGATCGTTGGCTGTGTAATAAACAGAGTTGTCTCTTATTTTAGTACGAGTTACAGGACGTACTACTTTATCTTTAAAATCCATCCCTGTTTCTCTGGTCAGTCTTGGCAATTCGGCAGGTATAACTCTATATAAAACAGTAAGGTCTATTATCACTTCCAGTCCATCAGCTGTCAATACTCTGATAGCATCATCTCCTGCTTTATCGCCCTCATCATGCACACCACTCATGGTATAATTCTGCGTTTTAATATCCACCGATTTAATATCCAATAAAGGACTAACAACATGCAAACCACTTGCCAAAACATCGTTTTCTACCTTTCCAAACAACTGCTGTACCCCAACCTGTCCAGCATCAATTTGCTTAATACAGGAAGTGATAAATCCTATAACAACTATCAGCAATCCTAGGATACGAATAGTGTTGGAAAAAGGAGAAAATTGATTATTCATTTTCTTTACAGAGAAAGAAATCACAAAGACTACAATACCTAATAAAATGAGAAACATATTAAATTATTTATGCTAAGGTAGATGTTATTAAACCATTAGCCTTTCTTTTTAACTTTAGAAATGATAAATGGACTTTAACAATGATGAAATGTATAACTATTCTGCTTGTTTCAATAATTCAGCAGAGCGTTCAAGGGCTTCATAAAACTCCTCTCCATACTTTCTGATAAGTGCTTCTTTTAAGAAAACATATGCAGGTACTTTCAGTTTGTCGCCCAATTTACAACCTCCACTACACATTACTTCACGTGGTTCATAGTTCAGGTATTCTATATCAGGATCTATCCTGCTTTTGCTGGTTTTGATAGGATATAAATGACAACTGATTGGTTTCTTCCATTGCGTTAATCCTTC
>CANFLJ010000040.1 GCA_947447815.1 Chitinophagaceae bacterium
GTTAATACTTTAGGATCAAATATTTTACCAGTCTGATCTGCAACAATTTCAAATGCACGTTTTTTCAGATACCATTTTCTATCATCAATAGCCCAGCTATTATCTGCATCAAAATGACGGTACAAAGGTTCATCAGCCCAGTAAGTGAAATTCTGTGCATTGGTAATAGAGGTAATTTCGCAAATACCATCATAATGACCCCACATTTTTCTACTTACATGTCCGTGCAATTCAGATACTCCATTGGCTCTTCTGGCAAAACGTAAAGCAGCAAGAGAATGATTGAACTGATCATCTTCAATACCAGTTAATCTTCTTACTTCATCCAGCGAAAGACCACAGAAATAACTCATTTTCTGACATAAATAGATGTCATGTTTTTCGTTGCCCGCTTCTTCTGGAGTATGGGTAGTAAATACAAGATGTTCTTTAAGATAATCTACTGATTTGTGCTTGTTTAACAAGTAAAATGCAGAAGAAATACCATGTGCTTCATTTAAGTGATAGTAATCAGGATTGAAATTCAATTCATCTATCAACTTTGCACCACCAATACCCAATAGGATGAACTGCGCTACCTTGGTTGATACATTAGCATCGTATAATCTGTGAGTAATTGTTTGAGATACATAATCGTTCTCTGGTAAATCGGTGGTTAAGAGGAATAATGGAGCCGATTTAAAAGTTTCTGGGTTTAAGTATAATGCCTTCACCCATACTGGAGAATCATGAATCATTATCTGAAACTTGATACCAGTATCTTCCAGGAAAGTAGGATCTTTTTCCATCCAGGCAGGCTGAAGGGTTTGATCTTGGTTTCTTGTTTGATCGTAATACCCATATTTCCATAAAATACCTATACCAATTAAGTTTTGCTTCAACTCGTATGCACTTCTTAAGTGTGATCCGGATAAAAATCCTAAACCACCACTATAAATTTTTAATGGTTGGTGTATGGCAAACTCCATAGAAAAATAAGCCACTTTCTTAGAATACTCTTCTTTCCCTTTGTATGGGACAGCGTAATTTTTAAAGTCCATAATTTTTAGTTTCGTTAATCAAATGCGTTGCAAATAAATGGTTTTTATCAATATGTACATTATACACATTAATAATGTGTATAAACTATGGTGCGCAATATCGTAATTAAATTTAAGAAATTGTGGTATAATTAAAATAAAACTCTTGATAATGGGCATAAAAATGCCGTTACTGTATAAAAAGTAACGGCTTTTTTATTGTATGAATTTATAATTAAATTATTTTTCCTCGCAGTTGCAGCTCCATTCTTTGTCCAGATCTATGCAAGTTATAATATGATCTACATTACCACAAGGGGCTACTATTATTCTTAATTTAGCATCATGAACCTTTCCTTCAATAGCAAATCTTTTGTTGCAATCATCGGCATTCAATTCGCTTTTATCGTAATTAATCTCCCCGTTTTCAATCAAAGATTTAATGTCCAGTTCCGTAATGTGTCTGCAATCCATCCTACATCGGGCATGATGACTATATTGAATACTTTCAGGAGCTCTATTGAAATGCTCGCTATGGCGATTAGGTAAATTACATTTACACAGCCAGAAGAATGCAGCATACACTGCAGCAATAATGACAATCTTTTTCATTATAGTTTAGATTAATTAGTATAGTGGCAATCATGGTAAACACATGTCTTTGGATATTAAACACATGTTATTGAACTTTAAAGTATTGGGACTTATTTGCTTACTAAGTGCCTATTAAAACAACAAACTTTATTTTGGTGTGTTGTCTTATTTAAACGACAAGCAGTTTAGTATTATTGTATTTTAAAAGAATAATTTAATTGAATATTAAATTAACATCCCAAAACCAGAAAAGATATACAACAGAAAGCGATAGATAAATGGAGTAGTTTAATATAAACTATTGCATTTTGTGCCTGCATACTGGTAGGAATTAAGAAGTTCTTATTTGTTTTATATTCTTAAATATTTCAATCAGCTGTTTTATTAATAATGTAACTCTTTATTTTTACCAAAATATTCTGCTATGTATAAATGGTTATTAGCCATATTGGTGATAGGAATGGTTAGTTGTAAAGAGAAGAAAGTAGATTTATCGGGGGATGCACCAGTTAAAATAAGCGATTTTGTTGCTGCTTTTGATTTACAGAAACATGGCTATTTTATTGCTGATACCAATATGCTGGCTGAGGAAGATAGTACCCTGATAAGCTATAAGGTGGCTACTAAATTTATTCCTGATTCTGTTTTTGATAATTTATATGGAGAAGAAAAAAGTAAAATTAGTTTTCACCCGGTAGGCAGAATAACAAAGGCTAATGAAGTTTACCTGATGATGAATATTCATAATGGAAAAAATGTTCAGTTTGCAGTGGCTGCAATGGATCATAAGAATAAGTTTCTGGCTTTTAAAGTTTTGTTTGATAAAACAAACAGCGATGGCTATGTATATAGTACTTTAGTAAATAACGAACCTTCTTTTATTGTAACAAGAGAAAAGCTGAATAAAGATAAACAGGATATATATACTAAAGTAGGTTGGGCGTATATGTCGGGTAATGAATTTACCGAGATTGTAAATGATGGTAACGAAGAGGAAAAGAATCTTGCTATCATTAATCCAATAGATACTTTGCCAAAGAAAAATGCCTGGAGTGGAAATTATGCCGAAGATAAAAAGAACTTTATTGCTGTACGCGATGGCAAAACACCTAATATGTATCATTTCTTTATTCATTTTGAAAAGAAGAATGGAACATGCGTGGGGGAACTGAAAGGCGAATTCAACCTGTCCGATCCTCATCATGCATTGTATAGTGAGGCAGGAGATCCTTGTTCTATTGATTTTACTTTAAATGAAAATGAATTGACAATGAAGGAAAAAGGGAAGTGTGGAAATAGGAGAGGGATGAACTGTTTCTTCAATGATACGTTTATTAAGCAGAAGGAAAAGAAAGTGAAGGGTAAGAAATAGAAAGGGCAAGTAGTAAGTTATAAACTTTAAGTATAATTAATTGGGTTATATTAATTAAAGTTTTAAAAGTATAAATAAATCGAAAATGGCATATTGGTTAATTAAATCGGAGCCCTTTAAATATAGCTGGGAGCAGTTTGAAAAAGATGGAGTAACCTTTTGGGATGGGGTGAGAAATTATGGTGCCCGAAACAATCTGAGATCCATGAAGAAAGGAGATCTTTTATTGTTTTATCATAGCAATGAAGGGATGGAAATTGTAGGAATAGCTAAGCTGGTAAAAGAGCATTATCCCGATCCTACTACCGAAGAGGACGCATGGGTAGCAGTAGATGTAAAGCCCGTAAAAAGATTGAAACAACCAGTTAGTCTGGCCACCATTAAAGCCGATCCACGACTTAAAGAAATGGCATTAGTAAGACTAGGTAGGTTATCGGTACAGCCAGTAACCGATGAAGAGTGGAAGATAGTGGTGAATGAGTTAGGGAAAACAAAGTAATAAAAGTTGAAGATATTCTGCGGATAAGCAGATAGTCACAAAACATAAAGCCTGATTAAATATTATTTAATCAGGCTTATTTATATCAGTAAGTTTAACTACTACTTTTTAGGAGCAGCAGGCTGACTTGTATTAATTTGTTGAATTAAACTTTTGTCTTCAGAAGCACCACTATGTTTTGCTTTTAAGAACAAAACAGAGGTTAAAGCAAGAACCACTAATGCTGTTGCAAAAATCCAGGTTCCTTTTTCTAATACATCGGTAGTTTGTTTAACACCCATCAACTGATTGCCAACACCACCAACGTTTCCTGATAATCCACCACCTTTAGGATTTTGGATAAGGATAAAAAATCCTAAACAAACACATACTATTACTACTAATACACTGAATACTACTACCATCTTATATTCCTTTTAATTCTTGAATCTTTTTGGCAAAGAAAGCGGTTTTGTCAGGATTTAAAAAACTTAATTTTATATATATCTGAATTGCTTTCTCCAATTTGCCTTGTTTAGCATATACCTCGGCCATTGTTTCGGTATTTATTTCCCTGGAATCGTTTGAGTGTTTGGCGCTAGATTCTACAATAGTTTCCAGTTCTGGCGCTGTTCCCAGATCTTTAGGATTAGGGTTTGCTGTTTTTACATGTTTCAACCAGTCCGTAAATTTCAATAATTGACGGGTAAGTTTATCCTGCGGTAATTTAGATAAATCCAGTTTAATACCCTGAGAATCAAAATAATCTACTGCATGGGCAGGTTCATTGTTGTAATTGATATCTAAAGCATCACCAGATAAATGCTTACTCATACCTGCTTTAGCATCTGCCAGTTGATTAGAGATGCTCTGAGGAATAGAGATAGAGAAATCTTCAATATCACTTGTTTTTACAAAGTCATTCTCTTGTTCATCTGTAAAAGCAGTGTCGTATTCGTCTATTTCTTGCTCCGAAGAAGCTATTTCACTCAATACATGGTCTGTATCAGTCGATAAATGATGCTCTGTAATAGTAGGCTCAAATTCGTTCTGAAAGCTACTCGCCAAAGGTTCTGTTTCCTCAAGTGTAGCACCAGTCATAATATCTTTTACATCTTGCAATGTAGGGATATCTATATGCTGAAAATGTTGATTATCTGAAGATTTAGCTTCTACAGGTGTTTCCGCTACTACTTTGTCTACAAACTCTTCTGTAGTATTAATGGTTTCAAATTGAGGTACTTCAAAAGCAACTATCTGATCGTTTTGAAGATGATAACCAAGCCATTCAGGATTATTGAAAAATAATGCAGTTTTATGTATCTGAGAAGGCGTTTTGTAATTTACTTCATTTTTAAGCTTCAAACTATATAATAGCTGACTAGGAGCAAAAAATGGGTATTCAGATGCAATTTTAGAAATCTGATCTTCACTTATCTCATCAAAGTGCCTTTGAGAGGTTAAATGATATAGTGTATTTTCAATTATAGAATTCATGTTTGTATCTGAAATTTAATAAAATGACCGCCAATATAGTAATAATTGTTACTACGAGTAAGCAAATTAAAAATATTTATTTTATATTACCAATTCGAAAATATGTGATTGAAGATTTGGTCCGTAATATTTTTGACAATTTCTTCTAAAAGTCTTCCTTCAGCTTCCTGTAAAGACAAGGTTGCATCAAAGTCTAAATTGGTACTTACATCAAATTCTTCTGTTTTATTTTCCAGCGTATTTAAGAAAACAATATGAGCCGCAACAGTTAATCTATTAGAAGTAGCCGCCTGAGGCGAAATAGCTGCAGTGGTTACACTATAATCGGATATATAACCGCTTATCTGATAATGAGCATCATCGCTATTGGTAGCCGTTAGCTTGGTTTGCCCTACAATCTTTTGAATTAGTTTGTCGGTTACTTTCGGACTCAGCTGTGGATTAACATACCGAGCTTTATTTTCTATGTAAGCAATTTTTGCTGTCTTTACGTTTGCAGGTATCGATACATCCCTCAAGGAATAAGATACTTTACATGCCGCAAAAATCAGCAATAATGGCAATATTAATAGCAGTATTTTGTTATTCATCTTCTAAATCGTAGTCTTTAATTTTTCTGTAAAGTGTTCTTTCACTGATACCAAGTTCTATAGCCGCATCTTTTCTTTTAAATTTATGCTTACCCAGAACCTTAATAATCAGGTCTTTTTCCATGGATGCAAGACTTAGTTTTTCTTCTTCTACTTCTTCATGCAATTGTATTTCTTCCTCCGACATTATCACCGGTTTGTCGTAGGAGTGTGGCATGATTGAAGGATGATTATTTCTTGGTCCATTATTCTGCAGATTGTAAGAAATAGGTAAATCGGCCATTAATGAATCATTTACTACATCGGAAGCCTGATTTGCTAAAGATGGATTCTGCAATATTTCGATGAACATTTTTTTCAATTCAGTTACATCTTTCTTCATATCAAAGAATAGCTTGTACAGAATTTCTCTTTCATTACTAAAATCATTTGGCTGAGTAGTATTATGCCCAACTAAAACAGGCAATCTGTTACCACCTCTTTCAGGAATGAACTTTTGTAATTCCTGTTCATCCAGAATATCTTTCTTCGTTAATACCGATACTTGTTCTGCAATATTCTTTAATTCTCTGATATTACCAGGGAAAGGATAATCGGACAGTAAATTCTTTGCTTCAGTGGTTAACTGAATAGGGGTGGTTTTATATTTATCGGAGAAATCGACAACAAATTTTCTGAATAAAAGATGAATGTCTTCTTTGCGCTCTCTAAGGCAAGGTACGCGAATAGGAACTGTATTTAATCGGTAATATAAATCTTCTCTAAATTTACCTTTTTCTGCAGCATCCCTCAGTTCACGGTTGGTAGCAGCAATAACCCTTACGTCTGTTTTTTGTACTTTAGACGATCCTACTCTAATAAACTCACCTGTTTCCAGTACCCTCAATAATCTTGCTTGTGTACCTAATGGCATTTCCCCTATTTCATCCAGGAAGATGGTACCTCCGCCAACTGTTTCAAAATAACCTTTTCTGCCATCTACGGCACCAGTAAAAGCGCCTTTTTCGTGACCAAATAGTTCTGAATCGATAGTTCCTTCGGGTATTGCTCCACAGTTTACGGCAATGAAAGGATTATGTTTTCTGGCAGATAGAGCATGTATTATTTGCGAAAAAGCTTCTTTACCTACACCGCTTTCTCCCATAATTAATACCGTCAATTCGGTAGGCGCAACTTGTATTGCCGTATCTAATGCATGGTTCAATGCAGGAGAATTTCCTATTATTCCAAACCTATTTTTAATACTTTGCAGTGACATGTTTTAAATTTAGTTTTCAATTACTTCACCTATCAACGTAGCTTTATTACTACTTACTACTTTAACGGTAGTATAATCGCCTTTCTGAAATCCATGAGTTCCTTTCGGGAATATAATAACCTTGTTATGAGACGTTCTGGCCATCCAATCTTCTTCATTTTTCTTACTATTTCCTTCTATTAGTACCTCATATATTTTGCCAAGCTCCTTTTCATTACTTTCTTTCGAAAGTCTGTATTGAACATCTACAATTTCCTGAAGTCTTCTTTTCTTTACTTCCAATGGTACATCATCCTCAAATCTTTTTTCAGCCAGAGTTCCCGGTCTTTCGCTATAGAAATACATGTAACTTAAATCGTATTTACTGTATTCCATCGCGGTAATAGTATCCTGATGGTCTTCTTCTGTTTCAGTACAAAAGCCTGCAATTACATCAGAACTTATACCACAATCTGGAATAATTTGTCTTATTCTATCCACTTTTGCCAGATACCATTCACGGGTATAGGTTCTGTTCATAAGCTGCAATACTCTGGTACTGCCACTTTGTATAGGAAGGTGTATATAATCGCAGATATTTTTATATTTGGCAATAGTATATAGTACATCATCGGTAATATCTTTAGGATGTGACGTACTAAAACGAACTCTTAGAGTAGGAGAGACCAAGGCTACTTTTTCCATTAACTTAGCAAAAGTTACTTCTTCTTTAGTTTCTTCATTTATCCAGTAATAGCTATCTACATTCTGACCAAGTAAAGTCACTTCTTTAAATCCACGATCAAAAAGATCTTGCGCTTCGGCAACAATCGAAATAGCATCTCGGCTACGTTCTCTACCACGAGTAAAAGGAACTACACAAAAGCTACACATATTATTGCAGCCTCTCATGATAGAAATAAAGGCACTTACTCCATTACTACTCAGTCGGATAGGGGATATATCAGAATAGGTTTCTTCTCTGCTTAATAACACATTCACCCCTTTTTGTCCAGATTCTGCTTCCGATATCAGTTGTGGCAATGTTCTGTATGCATCTGGTCCTATTACTAGGTCTACCAATTTCTCTTCTTCCAATAATTTTGTCTTCAATCTTTCCGCCATACAACCTAGTACACCAATTAATAGTCCCGGCTTCTTTTTTTTCTCTTTTCTGAATTCCGTAAGACGTTTACGAACAGTTTGTTCGGCTTTTTCACGAATAGAACAGGTATTTAGAAATATTAAATCGGCATCCTCCATCACTTTGGTAGCACCAATTCCTTCCTTATTTAATATAGAAGCAACAATTTCACTGTCACTGAAATTCATTGCACAACCGTAACTTTCTATGTAAAAATGTTTTTTATAGTGGTTTGTATCCTGCAAAAAAGGGGCAAATGCTTCACCCTGTTTTGTTTCATCTATAACTTTTGATTCTAATTCCAACATTCTTTTTTAATTGATTTAACTACTACAATAGCAAAAGTAATAAATTAGGGTTGTTTGTTGACATTTTGTCATACTATTTTAACAAGAATCCATTAGGATTACTTAATAATAGTGACAAGTTGACTGAATCTTTAGAGTTATAAAACTATTATTATTTGAAAATAATAATTTATTATATAAATTTTATTAAATTTGTTTTGTTGTATATTCATTACTTAAACTAACAACTTATGAAACTGTTTTTTATCAAAACATTCTGCATTTGCTTTTTTGTATTATTCACTACTAATATTATCGCACAGGATTATTTTGGGTATTCCAACTTTGGAGGCATAACTTCAGTAGTTTCTAATCCGGCAAACATTGCAGCCAGTAGATACAAATTCAACTTAAACCTTATTTCCACTAATTTTTACGTAGGGAGTAATATGTATGAACTGGATAATAAAAAGTTCTTCAATTTTAATTTCGATGGTTTACAGGAAGGAAAAGATTATAACAAAATAGATAATGGTGAAACCAAACATTTTACCGCTAACGTAGAGTTTTTAGGCCCTTCTTTTATGTTTAATCTGAATAAGAAAACGGCTGTAGGGATTACCAGTCGTCTTAGAACAATGATGAACTTTGATAATTTAAGTAACAATTCCTTTAATATTCTTGCTAGTACTACCCCTAATAATAATTTATACGAAAACAATTATACAGAAAGCAATGTAAATTACAATTTACACTCTTTTGCCGAACTTGGATTTACGTTTGCAAAACAAGTTTTTAAATCAGAAAAAAGAGATTTGAAATTAGGTGTTACTATCAAATATGTAAAAGGAATAGGGGGTGGTTCTGTAAATATTAATAAACTGGATATTCTAAATCTAAAAAATGCAGATACCATCTCTAAAATTTATGGCAACTTCAATGTAGGTTATTCTGCCAATACCCAAGGTCTTTTATCTGGAGATATGAGTTCTGGTTTTTCTAATTTTGGTAATAGTGATGGTTCATCTTGCCTTGCTACTGATATTGGGTTGGTATATGAATATAGAAATAATAAAAAGTATCCATATCAATGGCGTTTAGGATTGTCTATTACCGATTTATCATTATCTAATTTAACTTATAAGAATGGAAGTCAAGGGGGCAACTATATAATTAATAACAATCATCTTCAAAATATCAGTACTGCTACTATATCTCAACAAAATGGGCAAACTTATGAGCAATATTTGCAAAGCCTGGAATCGCAAAGCTTTATTACAGTGGTTAGAAATGATTCAGCTAAAGATTTTTCGATGAACTTACCTACAGCATTGCATATTAACGCTGATTTCCATGTATACAAGGCATTGTATTTAAATACTTATATTTTAATGAATTTGTTGGAAGCGAATAAAATGGGAAATTGTTATTATACCTCTACTTATATTGTTAGCCCAAGGTACGATAAGAAATGGTTTAGTTTATTCTCTCCATTTTCTTACAATAGTCTTAGCGAATTCAACTGGGGGGTAGGGGTTAAATTAGGACCATTATTTGTAGGGTCTGGTTCTGTAATTAGCAACTTAATTAAAGATAAAGTACACAATACAGATTTAAAATTGGGTCTTGCTATTCCTTTCTTCCGTTCCTATAAATCTACACAGAAAGATTAAAAAACTATTCATTGCTATACAAC
>CANFLJ010000041.1 GCA_947447815.1 Chitinophagaceae bacterium
ACCACTTTGAACAAAATCTGTATAAGCAGCACAACAATGAAGACTTGATTCAACTGATGCGCCTGCAAAAGAGTCTGGTTTATTATGTAACAGCCTTGAGAAGCAACGAATTACTGATGATGAAACTGTTGAAAGGCAGTTTTCTTCACCTGAGCGACGAAGAAAAGGATTATCTGGAAGATATAATAGTAGACAATAGTCAGGCTTTGGAAATGGCCAATATATATACCAATATCCTGGATAGTACCCTTAATACGTTTTCTGCCATGGTGCAGAATTCCAAGTTTAAACTGCATAAACAAATAGGTGCTTTATTAGGTTTGGTAGGTATTCCTTATTTATTTTTTACGGTGCTTACCAATGGAATGATACTATCGGGTCACTGGCTTTCATTTCTTCTTTTTATGATAGTCCTAAGTCTGGGAGGAGGAGTTGGTTATTGGTTTCTTAAACGCAAATAGCCTTTTGAACAGTTTAAATACTCTATTTCAGATAAAATTTCAATCTATTTGTCTAATAATTAAGCAGAAACGGTCAGAAATAGGTCGTTAGTATCCTATTTTCTTTTACTTTCGCGCCGTTATTAATTTAAAAACATGGCAGGTCAATTAAAAGAAGTACGTAATAGAATTAAGAGCGTTCAGAATACACAACAGATCACCAAGGCGATGAAGATGGTGAGTGCTGCAAAATTGCGTAAAGCACAGGATAATATTGTACAAATGCGTCCTTATGCTAAAAAGCTACAGGAAGTATTATCCAACATTGTTAGTAGCTCGGAGGGAGATAATCCAATCAAACTTGCTGAAGTAAGGCCAGCAGAAAAAGTATTATTTATCGTTATTACCAGCGATAGAGGCTTATGCGGCGCATACAATGCCAACGTAATAAAGCTTACCAAACTTACCATTGCAGAGCAATATGCTGAGCAATATAAAAAAGGCAATGTATCTATCTGGAACATTGGCAAAAAAGGCTTTGAAAGCTTAACCAAGCAAGGTTTTAATACAAACGAAACATATAAAGACATCTTTCTGAATTTAAGTTTCCCAAATGTTCAGACTGCGGCTCAAGCTGCAATGAAAGCATTTGAAAACAATGAATTTGACGTTATTGAGATTGTATACAGCGAATTTAAAAATGCTGCAACACAACGTTTTGCAGTAGAAAGATTCCTACCTATTCCTAAAGCAGCTCCTAGCGCTTCTGCTAAGAAAAGTAATACAGACTTCATTTTTGAACCTGCTAAAGAAACTTTGATTGCAGAATTGATGCCTAAGATCCTTAACACCCAATTATTCAAAGCAGTGCTGGATGCAAATGCAAGTGAGCACGGTGCCAGAATGACTGCGATGGACAAAGCAAGTGAGAATGCTAACGAATTACTGAAATCATTGAAAATCTCTTACAACAGAGCTCGTCAGGCGGCAATTACTACCGAATTGACCGAGATTGTAAGTGGTGCTGCTGCACTTCAAGGTTAATACTAATATTTAATTCTTACCAGTATGGCAATTGACATCTCCGCAATAATACCTCATATCGAAGTATTAATTTTTGCCAGTGATAAGCCCTTAACTTCTATGGAGATACTGGAGCTTATCAATAATGCTTTTGGTTTTCTGGAAGACAGAGTAACTATCGAGCAGACTGAAGCTGCATTGGAAGGAATTAAAGAAAAATACAATAGCGAGTTCTATCCTTTTGAAGTAAAAGAAAGTGGTGGTGGATTTCAATTCCTAACCAAACATACCTATCACAAAACAGTGATACAGCTGAATGGTGACAAGTTTCTGAAAAAGCTTTCTACCGCTGCTATGGAAACGTTGGCTATCATTGCTTACAAGCAACCCATTACCAAAGGAGAAATAGAACTTATACGTGGTGTAAACAGTGATTACAGTATTCAAAAACTGTTAGAGAAAGAATTGATACTTATCAGTGGAAGAAACGAATCTTTACCCGGTCATCCATTGATTTATAATACGTCTAAAAACTTCATGGATTACTTTGGCATTAATACCGCCAGCGATCTGCCTAAAATAAGAGAAGTACTTGCCGAGCAGGTAATACAGCCTTCTCTGATGAGCGAAATGGATTTCAAATCCAATACCGGCGAAGAAGAGCTAGCAGATACAATAGAGGAGGAAATGCCAGAAACAATAGAACACTCTGATTTTATAATCAATGCTGATGGGGAAATCACCAATACAGATGAAGAATCAGAAGACGGGCCTCAGGAGCCAGCATAATACAATACATTTATATTTATATTAGAAAAGCCCTTCAAAACTGAAGGGCTTTTCTAATATAAATATAATGAAGTTATGTGAAATCAGTTTTTCGTTTAGTGTTATAGACTCTCCACTTGATGATATTGAAACTTAAGTTAGTCTTATTGAGTCTCTACTTGAAGTTATTGAACTTGCACTTAGTGTTATTGGCTCCCTACTTGATGATATTGAAACTCAAGTTAGTCTTATTGACTCTCTACTTGATGTTATTGAAACTTAAGTTAGTTTTATTGAGTTCCTACTTGATGTTATTGAACTTTGAGTTAGTCTTATTGAGTCTCTACTTGATGTTATTGAACTTGCAACGACAATGTTAGTTAAAATACAGCAGACAATCAATCCTAATATTAGACTAATTTATTATACAGTTCTTGCTCCTATTTCAACTTCATTTGAGCGAAGTATGGATGTTCGGGATTTACCTCTAATTCTTGTCTTAATGGATTAATTAATACATCCATATCTTCCATAGGGATAGCTCCTAAAAGCGGTTCACTATCACCTGGCAATACCATTGCATTGCACATTGTTCTTCTGTTCTTAAATTTTAATTCTACCATACTTACTACATCACATTCTACAATTTCACTATTTGCCAATTGCGCTTTTCTTTTCTCCACCACAGGAAATTGTAATTGCTCCTGAATACTCTTATTAATACAAAGCATATAACTACCCGTATCAACCAGAACCCTTAATGACATTCTTTTAATTTCTTCCTCACCAATGATATAACGGCGGGCCATTTCAATATCACCCCCATTTATCAATTCAATATCGGCATATATTAATCCCATAACCTTTATTTTTTCCAAAAGTACCGAATAGATAAGTTAATTAAATAATTTTAAATGTCCTATGAAAAAATAGAGCAACATATAAAAACAAAACAGGATATAGAATTATACATATTAAATGTATTCTCCTATCTCCTGTCTCTTTAATTCTATCTCCTTTAAAATTCTATTCTGCTTTAGCTACAGCTTTAGATTTAACGATAGTAAATATTCTAGTAAGATTAAAACCAAATCTTGTATTATCACCAAACTTATTTACGGTTTGAGAAATAAAGGTTCTTTCTGTCATACCGGTAGCATTGGTAAAATGCAATTGAAAAACGTGACCACCAGTTTCGAAATCAAAACCTAAAGAAAGTGCGTCTTCGTACCCTTCCATTTTATCAAACTGATGATAATATTCAGCGGTAAAGTTTACTCTTTTAGATATTCTTAATCTAGTTGCAAGACCTAAAGACAACTGGTTGTTTTTAGCATTAGCAACAGGCACTTTATTGTAGTGTACCAATGTTGGTGTTACCTGAAAAGAAAACACATCATTAAATTTACGTCCAATAGCAAGCGCATGAGCGTAGGTAATTGCTTCAGAACCTGTTAAGTTATTAGCGGTAAGATAAGAATCATCGGTAATATCCATGATTGTACCAATGTAAGTAAGGGTGATTGGCATGTTAGATTTACCTGAAGACTGACGTAATATTTTGTATTTCACAAAACCATCAAATTCTTTTTGATAATTACTTCTACCAATTCCTACCATCAATCTGTTGGTAATACCATAGTCTAATCCAAAACGGATAGTAGCAGGACCATCCAGACCAAACAGTTCTTTGGCACCACCACTTAATGGAGCAAAACGGTGTAAGATTCTAAAATCCATATTACCTTCTCCAATGGTTTCGATAGAAGGACCTTGAATAACTCTGGTACTTTTAAAAGTAGCCGTAGTATAATCGGTAACATCAGCAGCAGCTTTCTTGTCATTTTCATCCATCATTTTAAATACATCTGTTGTATCGGTTTGGGCATAACCAAAAGATACAAGCGCTATTAATGATGATACTAATAATATTCTTTTCATTATTGTTGTTTTAATTAATATAGATATTTAAAATTATTCGTAAGTAGAGGTAACAGTGATGTCTTGTTCAGCAGCAATTTTCTGACCAATGTATAAACCCTTAACTCCATAATCAGACACCTTTACTTTAAAGTTACATTTAGCAATTACTTTAGTACCATTTACTTCAATAGTACCGGTAGTAGTAATTTCTTTAGTTACACCGTGTATGGTCAGATTACCTTTTACAGTTACTTTATAAGTACCGTTTTTGGTAAAGTTTACGTCTTTTATATTGGTAATCATTCCTTGGAATTTAGCATTAGGAAATTTTGTACTTTCCATGTAGTTCTCATTGAAATGATCTTCCAAAAGAGAGTTGCTGAATTTAAATCCTTTTATCAAAGCACTGAAAGCAATTTTACCATCAGTTGAACTAAGAATACTCTGTACCTGATTGTTGGTACAACCAGCTTCTTCTGTAATAGGTTGAAACTTAATCTGAGCAGCGTTTGTTTTGTACACTTTCTGAGCAAATGCAGACATTGTTATCAAACCTGCTGCAATAAATAATGATACTTTTTTCATAAATTTAATTTTTGAGTTGTTTTTTGTTTAATTGTATTAGTTGTTTGGTGCACCTTTGAATAACCAGTTTCTGATAGCTTCTATTTCATACTCATTCAACCTTGGACCACCTAAAGGCATTGAATGACTACCATATAAATGAGTGGAATCTCTTTGAATATCTAAAAACGAGTCTCCGCCAAAGCTACTTGGGTCATAGTTTGTAGAATCTGTATTAAAGTATCCACCACCACTCATTGTGGTATCTATGCATTTGTAGTAATTACTAAAATCATACACTCTAGCTCCTCCATAATGTGATGCTATAGTAGAATCACCATGACATTTAGCGCATTTTGAGACTAAAAGACTGGAAACATTTTTAAAAGTAGGATCAATTGGAGTAGAAACCTGCTTACTAGAACAACTAGAACTTAAGGACCAGATGATTAAGCCAAGTCCCAATAATGATAATAGATAAAATCTTGATATTTTCATAATACTTTTTTTTTATGGTTGAATATAATAATGCCAAATCCAATTTTTAATTGCAGCAATCTCACAATCAGTTAGTTTAGGACCATTTAATGGCATTAGGTGTGGATTTTTACCCGTAATATCATTCACTAAAATACCATAATCAGCAGTAGAGGCATTTGATGTGTCAATATTACCTTTAGCTGTTACCCACTTCAATACATCTACAGAATCCTTTCCATTTATCATGATACCTTGTCCAAATTTGCTGGCAGTAATACTATCGCCATGACAACGATTACATTTACCCTCTAATACAGCCGAAGCAGTTGCAAAAGTAGAATCGTTATTACAAGGTACGGAAACTTCCTTGTTGGAACAACTGGAACTGGTTGCCCAGATAATTACTGCACAAAATCCGCCGAGTGCAATAAAATACTTTGTCATCTTCATGTTTATCTTGTTTAATTGTTTGAATTGATTAGTGCTTAACTACAATTGCTTTATTAATACTAATGATTGGAGAACCACTCATCAGATCAGCATCAGAACCAAAGCACATTCCTTTTACAGTAGTTTTATCCCCTGCTTTAATCCCTTTAGAAGGAGTTTGTAGTAAACAATTGATAACTGCAGTTGAGTCTGCTCCTACTATTACTAAGGTAGTATCAGTAGAAACTTCTTTAACAGTACCGGAGATCTCCACCGCTTTTTCTAAATAAGTAGAATCCCAGTGAGCTTTGTTGGTTTTACAGGAATTTAAAAAGTCATCTGCAGTTACAGCAACAGCAGCTTTAGAGGCAATATCCAAAGGTCTGTTGCAAACTACTTTGATATAATAATAAAGAGAACCACCAGAAATGGCACCAATAATAATTAAGGCAATCAGAACTTTCTTCCAAAGTTTCATAATAGAAATTTAATCGTTGAGTAAATAAAAAAAGCACTTGGTACAAATATAGTGCCAAGTGCTTTTTGTTTATAAAAAATTATTGTTATTCATACAAATTATTGAACAGAAACTGGTAACTGAGCAATTCTTTCAGAACCATTAGAAATGGATACATAATAGATGCCTGGAGTTACAAATTTACCTAAATTAAATTTGATATCATTTTCACCAGTTACTGCATCAGTAGTAAGGCTGTTTAATTTTCTACCCAAGGCATTATAAAGCTCTACAGTTACTTTACCATTTTCTACAGCTACATATTGTACATTCACCATAGAACCAGCAACTACTGGATTAGGATACAATGTTTTTACGAAATTTTTAGCAGGTTTGATATTTACTTTACTTATTTCAGAATAAGTTGTTTTACCATCTTTATCAGTAGCTTTTATTCTGTAATAAGCTACAGAAGAACCAGTAACCACGTCGTTTACTGCATAGGTGTTCGTTTTATTAGCATTACCAGAAGCAGCTATTTTATTAATTGCTTTGTAGCTATTTTCGTTGTTAACACTTCTTTCTACTTCAAAGAAATCTGCGTTTGTTTCTGTAGCGGTTGTCCAAGAACAAGAAACTTTGTTTTCGCCCAACCATGCAGCTTTAACAGCAGTAAACTCTACTGGAGCACCAGTAACAACGGTTGTTACAAATGTACCCTTATTACAAGGTCCAGAAGTAGTAGTTTTAGAAGTACCACAAGCAAATGCATAACTTATAGTAACAGCTCCTAGTGCAGCAGGTGAAGTCCATTTTATACCAGTATAAGTATAAGAGCCTGCAGCTGTTCCTCCCATTGGTGCTGAATGCGTTATTTCTGAACCAGACAATTTCATGCCCGTTCCTGGAGCCAACGTACCAGCAGATGCTTTAACGTCCAATCCCCACCAAGTATAAGATCCCCCTGGAGAAAAGATTAAATTGAATGTATATTGTTTACTTGGAAGTACATTAGTTCCTAATCCAGAAATTGAACAAGTACCAACTGTATTCCCATGACAACCAGTACAACCAGAAGTACTACCAGTTTTCCCGTTTGCAGAATCCACTTTTTTAACACCAGATGTTGCTAAGATTATAATAGTTGCTAATCCAGCAATTGTAAGTAAACTTTTTTTCATAACTGTTAATTTTTTGCTTTTGATTTTGATTTTGATTATAAAATAAGTCAGTTTAAGCTTAAAGATAACTTCTTATCACTTTGTGCTGCTTCATTGTTAAAACTTTTATTTATTTAATACTATTTTAATTAAACATAAAAAATATTAAATTGCCATTAACCCTTTTAAAGCCTTAATCTCTATCACTAATTTTGTTTATTATAGAAATGGTGTTACAGAGCAATCAAAAATATATCGTTTTTCTACACTGTAAAAATATATTTATAAACACTATTAATAATCAATATACCTAAAAATATTTACGAAATCAATTTCGATGATTCCATTATCAATAAATCTTCGTATTATTTATTACAAACTAAAGGCATTATATCTTTGACCACTTTATACAGATAATTAATGGAGAAATTACGTATAAAAAGCTTGAATATGGGTTGTAACTAATCCTTCTTTTATTAAAAATGTATCACATGAAGTCTTCCCTCTTGTTTTTATTGATTTTTAATTTTTTTATTACTTGTTTTTCTCAAATAAATGGTAACCCTATATTACAAGACAATAAATCAAATGCTATTGCTCATATTTCAAAGGAAGTAATTGTACAACATCGTGGTCAGACTTTAGCTCAATTGTTGAATGAACAACCTGGAATTATAGTGAATGGAGCTTATCAACCTGCAGGTTCTCTTGTAAATATATATATGGAAGGTACAATGGGTGGGCATACACTTATTATGCTGGATGGATTGCCCATCTGGGATCCTTCCAGTATTCCAGATTATTTTGACATTAATACCTTTCCACTTGATATTATAGAACAAATAGATATCTACCATGGCGCACAATCAGCATTAGCAGGCAATAGTGCTATTGCTGGAGTTATCAATATTATAACTAAAAAGAATAATTTAGCTAAGCCATTTGAGTTCAATGCATCACAAAGCTTTGGTAGTCTGAATACTATTAATACGTCATTGAATATCAGTGGACAGCAAAACAAATGGAAGTATAATGCTAGTTATTCCCGCAATACCAGCGATGGATTTTCTTATGCTTATGATAGTACAAACAAAATTGGTTTTGACAATGATGGCTTTAACAACGACATTATTAAAGCGCAAATAGAATATGCTGCAACTAAGAATGATCGATTTAATGCGCATTGTATCTACTCAAGATATAAGGCAGATACCGACGCAGATGTGTTTTCGGATATTGATAGCTATTATTACAATGACAAACAAATAATAACTGGTATAGGCTACCAACACAAAAATAATAAGACTCTTTTAGTCGCAAACTATTCCTATTTTCATAATACTCGAAATTACCACTTTGACGATTTCAGCTATGATGTATATAATGGTGAGAGTCATTTTGCTGAACTGTATTTTAAAAGCCCTGTCCATAAAAGAATACTTTTTGCCGGAGGAATCGATTATAAATATGGCTTTATGGGTAATACTTTTTTTGACAGTAATAATGGATATGGATATCACTTCTACCCTTCTGTCATTATGGCCAGTGCATACAGCTCATTAATGTATCTTTCAAAAGATAGCAGTCTGAATATACAAATTGCAGGCAGAATATATCATCATAGCACTACAGGAAATAGATTTGATTACAGTATAATCAGTAACTATAACTTTTCAAATAATGTATCATTTAATGCAGGAATATCTACAGGCTCTAAATCTCCTTGTATATTTCAGTTATACAATGATTATGGTTTTGGCAATCCCAATCTGGTTCCAGAAATTATCACACATTATCAAATTGGCCTTTCTTATAATAACGAAAGTATTAAGCAGCAAATAAGATGTTTTTATAGCGACATGAATGATATTATCAATGTACAGTCGGATGTTGGTATTTATACAAACTTTTCAAAAGAAAAATGCTGGGGACTTCAGTATGAAATTGACTGGAAAATAAATCAGCATTTAAAGCTATCGGGCAATTATGCATTTGTTGCTGGGAATGATTTTACAAAAGATAGAACTAGTTTTTATGATACTGTAACCTATCCATATTTAATTCGTCGTCCCGAGCATATGATTAACTTAGGCATTCACTACACCCATAAACCTTTTAAGATAGGCATAACTGCAAAATACAGTGGTGATTTCCATGATATTAGTAATGGATTTCCTGAGTATACGATGCCCCATTTCATAGTAATGAATTTATATTCATCCTACAATTTTAATAAACATTTTCAGCTGTTTATTAATGCACAAAACATGCTCAACAATACTTTTTTTGATGTAATGGGATACAATTCAATTCCTTTAATAGTAAACGGAGGATTGAATTATACATTATAATAAACCTCTCTATAATTGACAAAGTGCCTTTAATACAAAAGCCCTTCATTACGTTGAATGAAGGGCTTTTGATATTAAAATGTTTAGTCTCTATTTCAAAGTAGAAAGCGCTTCTTTTATTCTGCTCCATGCTTTTTCTATATTAGGCATGCTATTAGCGAAAGAGAAACGTACACAATTTGGCTCGCCAAAGGCTTCTCCCATTACAGAAGATACGTGTGCAGTATTTAATAAATACATACTCATATCTGCAGAATTGGTAATCACTTCCGTACCATTCGATTTACCAAA
>CANFLJ010000042.1 GCA_947447815.1 Chitinophagaceae bacterium
ATGTATCGGTGATTGAAAAGAACAGTATGGCAGGTGGAAGAGCACAAACATACTCTGCCGATGGTTTTATGTTTGATATGGGTCCAAGCTGGTACTGGATGCCTGATGTATTCGAAAGTTTCTACAATAAGTTTAATTATACAACCAGTGATTTTTATGAACTGGTAAGACTTAATCCCAGTTATTCTGTAGTATGGAACAATAAAGAAGAATGGAAAATCCCTGCTACAGCTAAAGCCTTAGGAGAATTGCTGGAAACACAAGAGAAAGGTGCTGCTAAGCAACTTGAATTGTTTTTGCAACAGGCCAGTACTAAGTATGCAATAGGTATGCAAGACCTGGTAACAAAACCAGGATTAAGTGTGCTGGAATTTTTTAATAAAGATTTTGCCAAAGGGGTATTTAGTCTGGATGTTTTTGTATCTATGAAAAAACATGTGTCAAAGTTTTTTAAAGATAAACGAATTCAGATGCTTATGGAGTTCCCTGTATTATTTTTGGGTGCCTCTGCTGATAAAATTCCTGCGCTATATAGTTTGATGAATTATGCTGATATTGAATTAGGTACTTGGTACCCAATGGGTGGTATGCATGAACCTGTAAAAGCAATGAAAAAGATTGCAGATGAACTAGGTGTTAGATTTTACTTTAATGAAGAGGTAAAAGGATTTAACGTACTAAACAATAAAATAAAATCCGTTTCTACAAAAGATAAAATATTTGAAGCAGATGTAATTATCTCTGGGGCTGATTATCACTTCACAGAAATGTTGTTGACTGCCAAAAATAGAAGCTACAAAAAAGAATACTGGGATAGCAGAGTAATGGCACCATCCTGCATATTGTTTTATCTAGGACTGAATAAAAAATTACCAGACAACATCACGCATCATACATTGTTTTTTGATGCAGATTTTCAGCAACATACAGATGAGATATATACTAATCCAATAATGCCAACGGATCCATTGTTTTATATGTGTTGTCCTTCCAAAACCGACAATTCAGTAGCGCCAGAAGGATGTGAGAACGTGTTTTTATTAATACCAATAGCAGCAGGATTAACCAATGATACAGAGATTGTAAGAGAGCAGTACTTACATAAAATGGCCGATAGAATACAACATAGATATGGCATAGATATCAGAGATAGTATCGTACACAAAAGAAGCTTTTCGGTTAGCAATTTTATGGAAACATACAATGCGTTTAAAGGTAATGCTTATGGTCTTGCAAATACGCTTAAGCAGACCAGTATTCTGAAGCCTCAGATTAAAAGTAAAAAGGTTAGTAATTTATATTTTACAGGACAGCTAACTGTTCCTGGTCCGGGCGTTCCACCTGCTTTAATAAGTGGCGAAGTGGTTGCTAAATATGTACACAAAGAATGCAATAATTAATTATGGATAAAGTAGCACTATACAACAATGTTTGCTTTACAAACAGTAGAATTCTGACAGAGCGATATAGTACATCGTTTGCCTCTGCTATACGTTTATTGAAACCCTCCATACATGCACCAATTCATGGTATTTATGGATTTGTAAGATTAGCAGATGAAATAGTAGATTCATTTCATCACATTGATCAACAGACTGTATTATCAGAGTTTAAAGTAGCTACTTACCGTTCTATTCAGGAAGGGTTTTCCATCAATCCTGTATTAAATGCATTTCAGCTGGTAGTGAATGAATACCATATTGAACATCATTTAATAGAAGCTTTTTTTAAGAGCATGGAAATGGATTTACACAAATCTACTTACCAAACTTATGCTGAATATTCTGAGTATATTTATGGTAGTGCAGAAGTGGTAGGTTTGATGTGCTTAAATGTGTTTTGCAAAGGGGATAAAAAGATGATTGATAGTTTGAAAGAGCCTGCAAAAGCATTAGGGTCCGCTTTTCAAAAAATTAACTTCCTAAGAGACCTGAGTGAAGATTATCATACATTGAACAGAACTTATTTTCCAGATATTAATTTCGAAGATCTGAATGATGACAACAAAGCTTTTATTGTAAATGATATTGAAAATGATTTTAAGGCAGGTCTTGAAGGCATAAAACATTTACCTTTAACCAGTAGGTTTGGGGTGTATGTAGCCTACAAATACTACTATTCATTGTTCAATAAAATAAAAGCATTACCAACCAGAGTCATTAAATATGAACGTGTAAGAATTCCTGATTATAATAAACTACTCATTGTGTTTGAATCTTTCTTCAGATTTAAAATGCATAAAATAGCATAGAAAACTTATGACAGAAGTAATTTTAGTAAATGAAAAAGATGAGCAGGTAGGTACCATGGAAAAACTACAGGCGCATATAGAAGGACGGCTTCATAGAGCATTTTCTGTATTTATTATGAATGATAAGAAGCAGATGCTTTTGCAACAACGTGCCAATCATAAATATCATAGTGCAGGATTGTGGAGTAATGCCTGTTGTAGTCATCCCGTACCGGACGAAAACATACAAGATGCTGCTATCAGAAGGGTAAAAGAAGAACTTGGAATATGTGTTACTACTGTAACCAATATCTTTTCTTTTCAGTATAAAGCAAACCTGGAAAACAATCTTACCGAACACGAATTAGATCATGTGTTACTGGCTCATTACAATGGGGCGCCACTTATTAACGAAGAAGAAGTGAATGACTGGAAATATTTTAGTCTGGCAGAAATAAAAAATATGTTGCATCTTCATCCCGAACAATTTACTGTCTGGTTCAAACTTATTCTTCCAAAAATTGAACACTATTTTTCTCTTTAATACAACTTAAATTATGCTTATTAATATTTTCTTTTTTCTATTAACTTTCTTCCTGATGGAAGCAGTTGCATGGTTGGCTCACCGTTATCTGATGCATGGTCTTTTATGGTTCTTGCACGAAGATCATCATCTGAAAGGAGAAGATCAGTTTTTTGAAAAGAATGACGCATTCTTTCTGATATTTTCAATCCCTAGCTTTTTGTGCTTTCTGTTTGGTGCACTAAATCATAATGGAATATTGATTGGAATTGCCTCTGGTATTGCAGCATACGGGTTGTGTTATTTTTTAGTGCATGATATTTTTATTCATCAACGTTTTAAAATATTCAGAAATAGCAATAGCCGTTATTTAAGAGCCGTTAGAAGAGCGCATAAAATGCACCATAAACATTTGGGTAAACATGATGGCGAATCATTTGGAATGTTGATGTTTCCTTTTAAGTACTGGAAGCAGGCTTTACAGAAATAAATATAGCTAATGATGAGTGAACATTTTTATTATCTGGTAATTGATATTGCTTGTATAAGTTTCCCTTTATTATTTTCATTTCATCCCGCTATCAAGTTTTATAAAGAATGGAAATCGCTTTTTAAAGCACTATCTATTTCTGCTTTGCTATTTATAGTATGGGATGAATGGTTTACTATAATGCAAGTATGGAGCTTTAATCCCAGATACCTGACGGGTATATATTTAGGACATCTACCAATAGAAGAACTCCTGTTTTTTTTCCTGATTCCCTATTGTTTAATGTTTATGTATCACTGTTCTGAGAGATACTTTTTGCAATTTAAAACAAATGGTAAGGGAGTAATGTACATTAATAATATATTGTCTTTCTTCTTAATGATTACGGGTATTATTTATCATAATAAATGGTATACCGGGTGTACTTTTACTTTAACTGGAATAGCTCTTTTATTAATAACTAACATACCCTACGGAAAAACGGTAAACTGGTTGCGTTTCTGGATGATTTATGGATTTGGACTGATTCCTTTTTTTATTGTAAATGGAATATTGACTTCTTTACCAATTGTACAATATAATAACACGGAGAATTTAGGCATTCGTTTAACGACGATACCTGTTGAAGATTCTGTTTATAATTTATTATTGTTTCTATTTAATGTGTCTTTGTACGAATACTTTAGATCTAAAACTAAAAAGGCCAATAGTTGATTAAACTATCAGCCCTTTTACATTTATATAAAACACTCACTTCTATTAATAAGCATATACGTTCAAGCTTTCTTTCAATGCTTTTCTGGCGATGAATATTCTGCTTTTAACAGTACCTAAAGGTAGCGCCAGTTCTTCTGCTATTTCCTGATATTTAAATCCTTCATAATGCAACAGAAAAGGCGTTTTGATATCGGTGTTTAATCCATTTATTGCCTGATTAATATCCTTCATTATTAAACGGTTGTAACCGTCGTTACTTACTGTTTGTCTGCCAGAATTTAGTAAGTGCTGATTTTCGCTATGATCGTTTACAACATTCTGTGTTGATTTTTTCCGGTAGTTATTAATGAAGATGTTCTTCATAATAATAAACATCCAGGCTTTTACATTGGTTCCTGTAGCAAATTTGTCTTTATACTTTAATGCCTTATAAACTGTTTCCTGAATGAGATCCTTTGCTTCTTCCATGTCCTTAGTAAGAGAATATGCAAAAGGACGCATGTTGTTTGATAGATTTATAACGTCCCACTGAAAATTATCGATTGCTGTACCCATTTTGTTTAATTATTGAGAATGCAAACATAAACAAAATATTCATCCCTCCAAATAAATGTTTAACTATTCTGTGTTAAATATGAAACAAAAACCTTTTTACCATTACTTTGTTATATAAAACATGAACAGATTGGGAAATATAAAATATTCAATTACAGATTTGTCAAGACTTAGTGGTATTAAACAACATACTATTAGAATCTGGGAACAACGCTATGGTATCTTGCAACCTGAACGTACGGATACTAAAATCAGGTTTTATTCTGATAAGGAGTTGAAACAGATTATCAACATTTCCATGTTGAACAAAAGAGGACTAAAGATCTCTAAAATAGCCTTACTATCTGATGTCGAATTGAACGATAAGGTAAACGATGTAGAAGTTTCTCAATACAGTCACGAAATTGTGGTAGATCAGCTTACCAAAAGCATGATTGATTTTGATGAAATAGCCTTTGAAAAAATCATTAATACTTCTATTTTAAAGTTTGGTTTTCAATCGGTGATTCTGGATGTTATTTATCCTTTCCTCGAAAAAATTGGTCTATTGTGGCTTAGCGGTAATATCAATCCTGCACAAGAACATTTTATCTCTAATCTTATCCGACAAAAGATAATAGTGGCAATAGATGGACAATCATTACAGTACACTCCGGATTCAAAAAAAGTAATGATGTTTTTGCCACAACATGAATTGCATGAAATTGCATTTTTGTTTTACTCTTATCTATTAAAACTTAATCATCATCATGTTATTTATCTGGGAGCAAATCTTCCAAATGCAGATGTACAAGAGGTGATAAAGGTGTATGAACCTGATATAGTTTTTAGTGTACTTACCTCTTCTTTGCATTTGAAAAATACTAAACAACTTTTTGCACAGATAGCTGCCAATAACAGTAGTATAAATATTTTAGTGGGAGGACCTCAGGCAAATCAATTGTTAGAGTTTGTTACTTCAAATTTTCATATACTACATTCTTTAGAAGAAGAACTAGAATTTTGTAAAACCTTAGAAGTTAAACAGTAGTATTATTAATTTAATGCTGCTTTAATAGCAATTTATAAGTCTCTGCTTTTGATAGTTGTTTAATACTGTTTCCTTCCAGCAAATTTATCTGGAGCTCTTCAATACTATATCTAACTAATCTTAGTGTAGGAAACCCCACGGCTGCAGTCATTCTTCTTATCTGTCGATTTTTCCCTTCGGTAAGTGTAATGCTGATCCATGTTGTAGGGATGTTCTGACGGAATCTTATTGGAGGATTTCTTGCTGGTAATGCAGGCTCCACCAACACAAGAACTTTGGCAGGCAATGTTTTGTGCGGTTTACCATCAATAGATATTATAATTCCCCTTTCCAGTTTATCTATTGCCTCTTTATTAATATCCCCTTCTACCTGTACCCAGTATGTTCTTTTATGTTTGTTGCGAGGATTAAGTAACAAATTATTTAAAGAAGAATCATTGGTAAGAAATAACAAGCCTTCACTATCATGATCTAATCGTCCTACAGGATATACATCTTTGGGAAGTGTAAAGTAATCTGCCAGCGTTTTTTTGCCCTCCAGAGGAGAGAATTGAGATACCGCAAGGTATGGCTTATAAATAATGTAATAAGTATGCATATACGCTATTTCCTTCTATGGATTATCGCTTTATCAGTTTCCGAATTTTATTGAAAAAACGGTAATAAGCTTCCTGATTAAATAGCTGAGAATCCTTCATTGCTTTATAAGTAAGAAAGGCGCCAATAGGTATTAATACAAAGGTAGATAACCACATACCAATGTAAGGTGGTAGTACAGCTTCTTTGGAGAATTTTTCGCCAAAAGTGTTTAATAAATGGAATATTACAAAGAAGATAATGGCGAATACTAATGGTGTACCCAATCCTCCTTTTCTAATGATAGAACCAAGGGGTGCACCTATTAAAAAAAGCACTAAACAGGCTACCGATAATGTAAACTTTCTGTGCCACTCTATTCCATGCAGACTTAATGATTTTGTTTTCTGTTTTAGCATGTCCTGATTTTCAGTAAGGGAGGTTGTCATTGCTCTGGCCTTAGCGATAATCTGGTTGCTAATTATTCTGTTTATCGAATCGTTGTGCACTCTGGCAATAAATCGCTGCGCTTTTTTATTTTTTTCAATATGCTGCCAAGCGCTATCTTTTACCCTGGTAAATGGAAGGTTTATATTTACTTCGTCATTCAATCTTTTAAGATTTGTTCGGGTATGTTTATTGATGGAGTCGATAGTAAAATTAAGCTGACGGATACTCAACATTTTGGGGTCATATTTAAAGGCATCTTCCTGCGATTTGTTCATGGTAAAACTACTCAGGTCAAATACTTTTTTATACTCCTTAAATCCCATTCTGATAAGCTCGGTATTATGCGAATATCTTGCTCCTTTTTCCTGATAACGCCATCCATTTTTTAGAACAAATTCCAGAAATTTACTATCGGCAGTTACCCGCATGATGCCGCTTTCTGCCAAAAGGATATTGTCTTGCAAGACACTGTTTTTTTCGTAAATAACAATATTGCGAATGGTACTGTCATCTTTTTCTTTTTTACCAATCTTCAATACATACCCGTCGATTTTGTTATAAAACACACCTTCTTTAATATCAAATGCAGGTTTCTTTAAAATAATATCATGCTTTAAAGTTTCAAACTTTAGTTGCGCTACAGGAATAATATTATTAGCACATAAAAAAGCAAATCCACTGATAAAAACTGTCAGAATTAATAGCGGACGCATAAATCTTAATAAAGGAATGCCTGCCGATTTGATAGCTACAATCTCGAAGGTTTCTCCCAGATTACCAAAGGTCATTATGGAAGATATGAGTAAGGCTAGTGGCAATGCTAAAGGTACCCAGGTAATAGCTACTACCCCAATCAGATACAGGAGGGTATTGAAGTCTAAACCTTTTCCTACTAAATCATCAATATACAACCAGAAAAATTGCATGATGAGCACAAATAGTGATATAAGAAAGGTGGCTATAAACGGCCCGACAAAAGCACGAAGTATGAGTAAATCTAATTTCTTAATCACTTATAATTTCTTTGTTGTAAGTAGCTGCCTAATAGTTTCAGCAGCAAATTAATACTATTCGCTAATCTGCTATGAAAGGGACAAAAGTAAATCTTTAAGCATCAGAAACAGAAAGGCAATGCTAAAGGACTATTTTTTTAACAAGAAGGAAGAAAATGATCTGGTTTTAATAGAAAATTAAATAAATAATTCCTTCTACAGTGTTTTTTACTAAATAATAGAACAAGTATTTGAAGATAATAAAGGTAAAACAGGTTGTTTGGTCTGATAGGTGGGTAATTTAAATTTTATTTTAAAAATATATTTAAATGATCAAACCTATACTGCCATTGAGTATGATTGATTAATTTGAATCAATAAATAATATATTTAAAATTTATTTTATAAAATAACTTGCATATTAAATTTATTGCAATTAGATTTGGTGTCTAATAAAGAGTATATGACAAGCAATAACGTTCTTCCGTTTTTAGCACAGAATATTCCGCGATAATTTCATCTTGCCTTAAGCAAGTACATCAGCAAAAAACTTTACGCTCTTCTGCAAAAAAGCTTTCTTTCAGCAAATCAATCCTTTTAGCATCTACCCTGAAGCAGTCCACTCCAAACCTGGATTTTTGTTCCTGCAATCTCAAGGCCGTTTGTTCGGCATCTTCCTTTTCATCATTCATTTAAAGTCGGTTATATTTTAACCAACGAGTTTCTTAGCTAGAATAAATCTATTCTATATGTTAATAACACTAATCTCATTTTAAATAAAGTTTGTAAAAGAGTAGATATAGATTAATCAGTACTAGTTAATAATTATTAAGAGTTAGATAAAGATTATCTAGTATTAAATAAAGATATTTCATTTCTAGATAAAGTTTATTAAGTACCAGATAATGATTATTAAGTATAAGATAAAGTTTATAAAGCACACAATACGGTTTATTTAGGTTTAGATAAAGATTATTAACGTTAAAATGGAAATTGTAAAAAAGTATCGCTCAATTAATTGCATTTATGTAATGTTTCTCCGTATAAATGAATAAAAAAATAGTATAAATTTTAAGTAAAATAATTCAAAAAAATAACTTATGTCAAATTTAAAAGCAAAAGCATCTTTAGCGTTTCTAAATGATAGTGTAATCAATAAAGTAAAAAGGGGAAAAATAGTTGGTCCAGGTGTAATAGGGCAAGCCGCTAAATTGCCACATCTTCCCCATGCCTCCACTATTTTGACGGAAGTAAATGAAAGATTAGATAGTATTAGTCTGGAGGTATCTGCTGGTAATCATGCTGCAGTGGCTGCACAAGTTCTTATTGAAAAGGAATGGGACTCAAAATTTAAGGATACGGCCCAATACGTTACCACAGCAGCGGGTGGCAATAAAGAAACAATTCTGGCTTCAGGTTTTGATTGCACCTCTACCGAAACTGTTTTGTCTGTAGAACCTACTTCATTAACTAATTTTTCCAGTAAAGAAGGGGCAAAAACGGGTACCTGCGATTTGGAGGCAGATCCGCAAAAGTCGGCAACTGCTTATATGTTTGCCTTAGTTCCTCCCGAAGCATTGGTACAGCAAGTGGGATCTACTATAAAAATAACCATTGGTACAAAAACGATGTATATAGTATTAGATACCCATCATAAAACAGAAGCAGTAGGAATGAATTCCGAAGAATCTTTAAATGCCTATGGCGTGGCATTTAACTTAAGGGGTGCAGGGCCAATAGTAAAAACATCTTCTAACATTAAACCAAAGTAATTGTAAAAAATGGAGTAATAAAGCCTGATATTAATTTTATATCTTAAACTATTATGCTTTATTACTCTCATAAATTTGTATTTTTGATTTTAAAACAAGTAAAAACAACTGATTAATATTTAAATAGTAATTATATGATAAAGTTAAATGTTATTGGACACCTGGGCAAAGATGCACTGGTGAATACCGTGAATGGTAGAAACGTAATTAATTTTACAGTAGCACATACTGAAAAATATAAAGACGCTCAAGGTATACAAAAGGAAAGAACCGTTTGGGTTGATTGTGCTTACTGGACCGACAGAACTGCAATAGCCCCGTATCTGAAAAAAGGTACTCAGGTATATGCTGAAGGGAATCCGGATGTAAGAGTGTATACCAATCAACAAGGTGTTTCTTCTGGTGTGATTACATTAAGAGTAAGCAATGTTCAGTTGTTGGGTACA
>CANFLJ010000043.1 GCA_947447815.1 Chitinophagaceae bacterium
AAAAAAAATGTTCCAATAAGAGATTATGAAGGGTTTAAAGGATATATATCCCAGATAAAAGATGGCAAACAGAACGTTTTATGGAAAGGGAAACCTATTTATCTGGCAAAAACCAGTGGTACCACCAGCGGTATAAAATATATTCCTATTACCAAAGATTCTATCTCTAACCATATTAATGGTGCCCGAAATGCACTTTTATGTTATATAGCAGAAACAGGAAAGACGGCATTTGCCAATGGCAGAATGATATTTTTGAGTGGATCGCCTGAATTGGAAAGGGTGGGCGGAATACCAACAGGCAGACTTAGCGGTATTGTAAACCATCATATTCCTTCTTACCTTAAAGCAAATCAACTTCCATCTTTCGAAACAAATTGTATAGAGGACTGGGAAACCAAGCTTTCTAAAATAGTAGATGAAACTATCGATAAGAATATGACGCTTGTAGGCGGTATTCCTCCCTGGATGCAGATGTATTTTGATAGTGTAGCTGAAAAGAAACAAAAAACGGTTAGCGAAATATTTCCTAATCTAAGTCTATTAGTACAGGGTGGGGTAAATTTTGAACCTTACAAATCTAAGTTATTTGATACCCTTGGAAAGAAAATAGATTATATAGAATTGTTTCCAGCCAGCGAGGGCTTCTTTGCATTCCAGGATTCTCAAAAAGAGGAAGGATTATTATTAAATACTAATAGTGGTATATTCTATGAGTTTATACCTGCCGGAGAAATATTTAATCCGAATCCTACAAGGTTGAGTCTGAAAGAGGTAGAACTTGGAGTGAATTATGCGCTTATTATAAATAGCAATGCCGGACTATGGGGGTACAATATTGGGGATACTATTAAATTCGTTAGCCTGAGTCCATACAGATTACTGGTAACAGGAAGAATAAAACATTTTATCTCTGCTTTTGGTGAGCATGTGATAGGAGAGGAAGTAGAACATGCATTATTAAAGACAGCCAAAGAGGAAAATATTAATATCACAGAATTTACGGTTGCTCCTTATATTTCCAGTACCAGTGATATAAAAAGCTATCACGAATGGTTTATAGAATTTGAAAATCTACCTGAAAATATGGCGTCTTTTATAGATAAGGTAGATCAGAACCTTCGCCAGAAGAATGTTTATTATGATGATCTGGTAGGAGGGAATATTCTGGATAAGCTTCATATCAGCGTGATTCGTAAAAATGGATTTATCGATTATATGAAGTCAATAGGGAAACTTGGAGGACAGAATAAAGTGCCTAGATTAAGCAATGACAGAAGTATTGCCGATGCCCTTTCATCCTACATTCAACAATAGTTAGTTACATTAATATTATATTGCGCCACTTATGTCTATTCAATCACAATTTATATATAGCCCGGATACAGCAGGAAACGCTGGAAGTATAGTAAAGCGAATTGCTATATTTGGTTCTACCGGATCTATTGGTACGCAGGCATTGGAAGTGATAGCTGCTCATGCAGATAAATTTTCAGTAGAAATACTTACCGCTCATACTAATCATGAACTACTTATTACGCAGGCATTAGTTTTTAAGCCTAAATATGTAGTAATAACAGATGAGAAAAAGTATACTCTTATTAAGAATGCACTATCTTCTACTGATATTAAAGTACTGGCAGGGGAACAAGGCTTAATAGATGCAGCATCCTATCAAGGGTACGACATCATGCTGGCCGCTATTGTTGGCTATGCAGGACTTAAGCCTACCCTGGAAGCAATAAATGCAGGCAAGACTATTGCTCTTGCCAACAAAGAAACACTGGTAGTAGCAGGAGATATTATTATCCAGAAAGCTAAAGAGAAAAACGTAAAAATACTTCCTGTAGATAGTGAACATTCTGCTATTTTTCAATGTCTGGTAGGAGAAGAAAAGAATGTAATAGAAAAGATTATTCTTACTGCAAGCGGTGGACCATTCCTGGGAAGAAAGCCAAACTTCTTAGTGAACGTAAAAAGAGATCATGCACTACAACATCCTAACTGGAGCATGGGTGCTAAGATTACCATAGACTCTGCAACCTTGATGAACAAAGGGCTGGAAATGATTGAAGCTAAATGGCTTTTTGATTTAACGCCTGAGCAAATACAGGTAGTAATTCATCCTCAGAGTATTATTCATAGTATGGTGCAGTTTGAAGATGGAAGCATAAAAGCACAAATGGGATTACCTGATATGAAGCTTCCTATACATTATGCGTTTACATATCCTGATAGGGTAGTAACTGATTTTCCAAGATATAATTTCAAGAAACCCAATACCTTATCCTTCGAAGAGCCTGACATTAAAACTTTCAGAAACCTTGCACTGGCAATGGAGGCTTTAAACAAAGGAGGAAACATGCCTTGTATCCTGAATGCTGCAAATGAAATAGCGGTATTTGCTTTTCTTAAAAACAGAGTAGGTTTTCTGGATATAACAGAAATGATAGAACGTACCATGGAAAAAATTCCATTTATTCAACATCCAACATTAGAAGAGTATTATGATAGTGATGGAGAAGCAAGAGTGTTTGCAGCTTCATTAATTGAAATGTAATACAACACAAAAATCCAAAACAACTTTATAGCATATTATTATTTATGACAACATTATTAGCAATTCAGTGGGCAAGTGTAGGTATCAAGACGGTACAATTTATTTTATCATTTTCTATACTGGTAGTTCTTCATGAACTGGGACATTATCTGCCTGCAAGATGGTTTAAATGTAGAGTAGAAAAATTCTACTTATTCTTTAATCCATACTTTAGTTTATACAAAAAGAAGGTAAATGATACAGAGTGGGGAATAGGTTGGATACCTTTTGGTGGCTATGTGAAAATAGCAGGTATGATAGATGAGAGTATGGACAAAGAGCAATTGAAACAACCTGCTCAGCCTTATGAGTTTCGTTCTAAACCAGCTTGGCAAAGACTGATTATAATGGTAGGTGGTGTAGTAGTAAATATACTGCTTGCTATTGTTATATTTATTGGAATAACTTTTGTATGGGGTGATGAACACCTTCCTCCGCAAAATGCTAAGTTTGGATTATATGCTGATACGCTTGCACAGAAAGTAGGTGTTCAGTCAGGCGATATCATTACTGCAGTGAATGATAAACCTTTGGAAGATTTAAGTCGTGTAACTGCAGAGATCGTAATAAACGATGCGCAGAAAATAACTGTACTTCGAAAAGGAGCTACCATCACCTTGCCTATAAGCAAAGATGTGATGGATAAACTAAAGGAGAATAGACTTGGTGGATTTGTTTCCATACAGATTCCAACTATAATAGACTCTGTATTAAGTTCTGCAGTATTTGCAAACAATACATCCTTGAAGAAAGGAGATCAGGTGATTATGTTTGAAAATAAACCTTGTCCTTACTTTTATGAATTTAAGAAGTTGATAGATTCTGTAGATGGCAACTTTGTTAACCTTAAAGTTCTTAGAAATGCAGATACTATGACAGTAAGATGTTTTGTGAAAGATGGTAAAATAGGGTTCTCTCCAAAACCGCCTAGCAAACAATTTGTAACTGTTATTAAGAAATATTCATTCATTCAATCAATTCCTGTTGGCTTCAACCGTTGTTTTGAAACGCTGGATAACTACGTTGCTGGTGTTAAGAAAATATTTACCGGAAAAGAGAAAGCAAAGAATAGTTTAGGTAGCCTTATAAGCATTGGTAATGCCTACTCTGGGGTATGGGATTGGCAAAGCTTCTGGAGTCTTACAGGGATATTCTCTATTATACTGGCATTCATGAATATACTTCCAATACCTGCATTGGATGGAGGGCATGCATTATTTACCATTATTGAAATTATTACCCGCCGTAAACCAAGCGAAAAGTTTATGGAAATAGCACAGACTATTGGAATGATTTTATTGATGGGATTAATGGTATATGCTCTTGGTTTAGATTTCTGGAGGTTATTTAAATAGCCTTAACGTGTAGCGCGTATTAAACAAACTACTTTGAAACATCTTTCTGCAATAAATAAGTACTTCTGGAAATACAGAGTCAGGCTCTTGCTTGGCGTTGTATTTATTATATTATCCAATTACTTCAGGATTCTTAGTCCTCAGGTATCAGGTTATATAATTAATAAGGTAGAACAACATTTGTCTTCTGCTGCTGTATCGCATCATGGTAATCAACATTATAATATTGCGGTTACTTCTTTTATTGATGCCCTAGAAAATCATCAGTTTACTTTTAGTAATGTAGTTATTTTATGTGGTGTTACATTATTGCTGCTGGCATTAATTGGCGGTTTCTTTATGTTCCTTATGCGACAGACCATAATTGTCATGAGCAGACATATAGAATATGATCAGAAGAATGAAGTGTATCAGCACTATCAGATGCTGGATATGCACTTCTATAAAACTCATAATACGGGCGATCTGATGAATCGTATTACGGAAGATGTTAGTAGGATCAGAATGTATACAGGTCCTGCAGTGATGTACTTTATCAATCTAACTGCTGCGATAGGTTTTAGTGTCTATTTTATGGTTCAGGAAAACTGGAGGCTTACTCTTTTTGTATTATCTCCATTGCCTGTACTTGCAATCACTATATATTATGTAAATACGTTGATTAATAAAAAGAGTGAACGTATACAATCTCAGTTATCCAGTCTTACTACGACTGCTCAGGAATCCTATTCAGGTATCAGAGTTATCAAATCTTTTGTACAGGAAAAGGCAACTAAAATGTTCTTCGATAATAATAGCGAAGAGTATAAAACCAGTGCCATTGGTTTAGCTAAAGTAGAATCCATTTACTTTCCTGCAATGGGCTTATTGATTGGCCTAAGCACCCTACTTACTATTGCCGTGGGTGGGTGGTATTATGTACATCATCAGTACAATGTAACAGCCGGTACTATTGCTGAATTTGTATTGTATATCAACTTTATTACTTTCCCTGTAAGCGCAATTGGCTGGACTGCAAGTATTGTGCAGAGAGCTATTGTTTCGCAAAGAAGACTAAATGAATTTCTGGATACAAAGCCTGCTATATATGACACCAAAACTTCGCTTGCTCCGGTAAATTTTGCAGGTAAAGATATCAAGGTAGAACACCTTACATATGTATATCAGAACACGGGTATAAAAGCATTGAATGATGTAAGCTTCCAGATAAAAAGTGGAGAGCGGGTATTATTGTTTGGTAAAACAGGTAGTGGTAAATCGACTATCGCTCAATTATTACTTCATTTTTACAATGCCACAGAAGGCAAGATATTTATTGGGGATACTGAAGTAAAAGATATTCCTGTTCATCAGTTAAGAGAGAGCATCGGCTTTATTCCACAGGACATTTTTTTATTCAGCGATACAGTAACGGATAATATAGGATTTGGTCTGCATGCTGTAGCTGATACTAAGGAAGTAGAATCAGCCGCTATGATGGCAGGTGTACATAAAGATATTCTGGGTTTTAAGGAGCAGTACAATACCATGATTGGAGAAAGAGGTGTTACTTTAAGTGGAGGACAAAAACAAAGGATATCTATTGCCAGAGCACTGATAAAGAAACCAGACATTGTTATTCTGGACGACTGTTTAAGTGCAGTAGATGCTAAAACAGAACAGGAAATAGTAGGTAACTTAGATCGTTTCTTAACTGGTAAGACAGCCATTATTATAACCCATAGAATATTTACGCATTTAAAGTTTGATAAAGTAATTATACTGGAAGATGGCGCTATTAAAGAGATAGACACTCCGGAAGCCCTATTGCAAAGGGATAATTATTATGCACAGATGTATCATCTTCAGATGGCTAAAAACTAAGAGCGAACTAAATCAATTATTTATTGTTGTTATACTTTACAAAACAACATAATAATGCAGGTACTCCGCAGCGAACAGTTTCTTCCAATTACATTAGATCATGCCTGGAATTTCTTTTCCAATCCAGCCAACCTTAATGCCATTACACCCGACGATCTGGTATTTAATATCACTTCTACTTTACCCGAAACAATGTATGAAGGTTTATTTATTACTTATAGATTAGCGCCTGTATTAAACATCCCAATTGATTGGGTTACAGAAATTACTCACATTAAAGACAAAGTGTTTTTCGTAGATGAACAGCGCAAAGGGCCTTATAATATCTGGCATCATGAGCATCATTTTATATCAGTAGATGGCGGGGTGTTGATGACAGATATACTACATTATGATATTGGTAAAAGCATTTTAGGAACGATAGCAGGCAAGTTGTTTGTTGATAAAAAAGTAAAAGAAATCTTTACTTTCCGTTACAATAAACTGACTACTTTATTCCCTGTAACAAACAAATAATTTTACATGAAAAATATACTGATAGTAGGTGCGAGTAAAGGAATGGGACTTGCTCTGGCTAACTTAATGAATGACCATTATAAGCTGTATACTATATCCAGAACAATGACTACTGAGTTGTCTTTGTTACATACAGAACATACTTTGTGTAATGTAGTTACAGACTCATTGGATGGGATACAAATTCCTGATATTCTTCATGGTGTAGTATATTGTCCAGGATCTATTAATCTGAAGCCTTTTAATAGATTGTCGGAAGAAGATTATCTACAAGATTTTCAACAAAATCTATTGGGTGCAGTAAAGATATTGAAGGCTTGTTTGCCTTCTTTAAAAAGAGCTAATGGAGCAGGAGTAGTTCTTTATAGTACAGTAGCAGCAAAAGTAGGTATGCCATTTCATGCTTCTGTTGCCGCATCAAAAGCAGCAGTTGAAGGATTCGCAAGGAGTATAGCTGCTGAATGGGCTTCCAGTAATATAAGGGTCAATGTAATAGCTCCTTCGTTAACAGATACTCCACTAGCTGCTGCACTATTGAATACTCCTGAAAAGAAGGAAGGTGCGGCTAAAAGACATCCTTTACAAATAATAGGAACTGCCAATGACATGGCCAATATGACGGAGTTTCTGTTGTCGGATAAAAGCAACTTTATTACAGGTCAGGTAATATCTATAGATGGCGGTATGGGAGCATTGAAAGTATAGTACGCTTAATGCTCAACGCAAATCGCCTATCGCAAAACGCATAATACAAAGCCTTATTGGTATTGTATTATGCGTTTCTTTTTGTGTCATGCGTTAAGTTTTCTGAGTTCAGCGTTATGCTTTTTATCGTAACACCATCTGTCTGTCGGAGTCCAGCTTCAACAAGATGAATATCAGTATAGTGAAAGTTAGTAGGGAGGATCCTCCATAACTTATTAATGGTAATGGTATACCAATAATAGGGAACAATCCGATGGTCATACAAACATTCACGGTGATATGAAAGAATATGATACTGGCCACACTATAGGCATACACTCTACTGAATGCAGATCTTTGTCTTTCTGCTATTTGTACAATCCTTAGGAGCATTCCTAGGTATAATAATAAGAATAGAGTACAGCCGATAAATCCAAAGGCTTCGCCTAGTGAAGTAAAGATGAAATCGGTATGTTGTTCCGGTACATATTTTCCTCTTGTTTGAGTACCTTTCAGAAATCCTCTTCCTATCAATCCTCCCGATCCTATAGCAATCTTACTCTGGCGTACATTATAATCATCCGGTTTCTTGATTGGTTTATTAGCCGATTTTGCCTGATGTTTATTCATACTACAATCATAGTCTTTTCCTACCATGCTATATATACGGGTACTCTGATAACACTCAAATACATTATTGAATATAAATGGAACAGCAAACCGTTGAAACCCTACACAGATAACCCATAAACTGATAATGATGGTGACTATCTTTTTATTTCGCTTTATAAGTTTCTTCATGAAGTACAACAATGCTATTGCGATAATAGTTAGCGATACGGCAAGCACATTGGCATCTACTACAAGGGTTGCAATAACTAATACCCCAACAGATGCACCAATGATTAAAACCTGAGGAGGAAGCCCTTCTCTGTATAGTGCAATAAAGAAAGATAAATATGCTAAAGCTAATCCATCCTCATGCTGGAAGTGAGAAAGTATGGCAGGGGATAAGGCCAGTATTACCCCTATTATCTGCGACTTTGACCGGGTGAAATTCGTTTCCTGCCTCGACATATATTTTGCCAGTGCCAACGCCGTAAATATCTTACACAATTCGGCAGGCTGCAGATTAAATCCTCCACCAAGGGGTATCCAGCTTTTAGATCCATTGATACTTTTACCTATTACAAAAGTTGCCATCATTAATAAAATACCAAAGGCATACATCAGGTTGGCAAAAGCAGTGTATAGTTTACTATCAGAAAGTATGATAAACGTGGCCATTATCATACAAACCCCTGCAAAGATCAGTTGCTTGCTGTAGTTTGTTTTGCCCGAAATAAACGTACTGAATACATCTGTGCCTGGCTTATACTCTACCATGAATATACAGAGTATACCAATACCTACCAGTATGGCATACATCCATATAAGTAGCCAGTCTACTCCCTGAGATACCGATGATTGATTTCTTTTTGCCATACTTTATCCGTTATTTCTTTTCTTATTGTTATGCTTTTTCTCTTCTGTAGTTAATACTGCATTAGAATCGTTTCTTTGTTTCTGTCCTTCTTTACCAGGAAAATCATTTTGTTGAGGTATTATCTTTTGCGCTATCAGACTGTCTTCTTCGCTGCTGGAAATAGAATCTTCTGCATCTTGTTGTTGCTGAATTTTCAACAGCATAGCTTCATTTATTTTAGCTTTTCTTACAGAGTCTTGTCTGGCCATTTCTATCTTCATTCTTTTAGGAATAAGATTCCTGTTGCTCATTTCTTCTACCAGTTTTTTGCGGTCTTCTTCTACTATAGAATCCTTCAGGTATTTCTCTATCATCAAACTGGCGATAGGGGCAGCCGATGTAGCACCAAAGCCAGCGTTCTCGCACATTACAGCAATTGCAATTCTTGGATTGTCTCTTGGGGCAAATGCTCCAAAGAAGGCATGATCCTGTTGTTTTTCGCCATGATAATAGTTTTCTACAGTACCTGTTTTACCACATACTACTACACCAGGTACTTTGGCAGCTGCACCAGTACCAAATTCCATAGTACCTTGCATTCCATCGTGTACATCTTCAAACACACTATCAGGGATGTCTACCGTGTAATGTTTATTTTTAAAGGAGTCCAGCATATGGTACTCATCACCACCTTCTATGGAATCTACCAGGTGTGGCGTATAGTACCAGCCTTTATTAGCAATAATCGCCATCATGTTGGATAACTGCGTAAGGGTAGTAAGTACCTCTCCCTGACCAATACTGTTTGAAACGATATTGCAGGAATGCCAGTTTCTACCAAAGATTTTCTGATAATATTTTGCGGTAGGTATGTTCCCTTTCTTCTCGGATGGCAGATCTACTCCAAGCTTTCTACCCAGCCCAAAGGAATAAGCATATCTATTAATGTTAGATAAAGAACTATCTATAGATGGATACCTGCCCTGATCCAGTATTCTTCGGTAAACGGTTGCAAAATAACTGTTACAGGATTCCGATATTGCTCCTTTTAAATTAAAGGTTCCTTTAGCATGACATCCCATTCTACGGCCACAACCATAATATGCACCACCACATCCCACTGTAAATCGATCGTTGATGGCTCCTTCGCTCAT
>CANFLJ010000044.1 GCA_947447815.1 Chitinophagaceae bacterium
GCTTCTCCATCGGGCTGTAAATTGGTACAGTTGATAGTTTTGGCCAATATACGGGCACAGGTAGTTTTGCCCACACCACGAGGACCGCAAAACAAAAATGCGTGTGCCAACTGATTGTTCCTGATGGCATTCTTTAGTGTAGTAGTAATATGAGACTGACCTACGACAGTATCGAAAGCCTGAGGACGATATTTGCGAGCCGAAACGATAAACTTATCCATGAGTGCTGCAAAGTAATTGGAATAGGATAAAAGAAGGAAAATATTTTTTTGATTAATTTAATATTGAACCAAAAAGAAAGATTGTTGTTATTTGCAGAAGTAAAAACTTCAATATGACAACATTACAAGCAGGCGATAAAGCCCCTGATTTTAAAGGAGTAGATCAGAATGACCAACCAATATCTCTAAAAGCATTTAAAGGAAAGAAAGTAATATTATACTTTTATCCAAAAGATGATACGCCGGGTTGTACTGCTCAGGCATGTAATCTGCGCGATAATTATCAATCTTTATTAGCCGCAGGATATCAGGTAATTGGGGTAAGTAAGGATAGCGTGAAGAGTCATAAAAAGTTTGAAACCAAATACGAACTGCCTTTCCCGTTAATAGCAGATGAAGAACATATTATAGCAGAAGCTTATGGTATCTGGTGTGAAAGAAAATTTATGGGTAGAGCATTTATGGGTATGCATCGTACTACCTTTCTGATAAATGAGAAAGGTAAAATACATGCCATTATTGCTAAACCAGATACTAAGAATCAAACAGAAGAAGTATTGAATGCATGGGGGTAAATTGTAAGAACCGTCTAAATCATTTAATAACGTTTAACGGAATTCGAATTTTATTAACCTAATATTTTAGTAGGATTTAGTAAATTGCAGCACTTTTGATACTCAACTACATCAATGAATGCTGTAAGATATATATTCATTTTGCTTTCAATTTGCTTTATATCAGTTCATGCTATTGCCCAGCAATTCAACAAGGATAGTATCTTTAATGCTAAAGATTCTTCTATACAGGTAGACTCCTTTAATAACTTAAGTGAGTATTACCTCGGTAAAAACAACCTTGATTCTGCAATTCTTTTTGCACTGAAAGCACAACAACTGGCAAAAGATATTCAGGATACCAAAGGCGAAGCAACTGCATTATATCATATAGGCGCAGTATATAATATAAAAGGGAAATTCAAAAAAGCCCTATCCAGTTTTCTTAGTTCCTTAAAAGTAAAACATCTTGTAAAAGATAAAAGGCTTGCAGTTAAGATATATTTTAATATGGCCAATATTTTAGCCAGACTTAAATTTTATCCTCAGGCATTAAAGTATTATTACCGCATGCAGACGGCCTATGAAAATGGGAAACAGAAGAATAACTACTTGCTATTTAGCCCGAGTAATAAATCAGCAACAGATAGCACCAAGGAGAAAATCTTTGCTAATAATACCGATAGTACCATCAATATGGATAGCAGCGCTATCGCCATGAATATTCAGAACGATCTTATTTCATCCGATGATACTGCCGACTTTGCTATTAAAAATTATATAGCAGATTCTCTTGAAAGAGCTCCTTCTGAAACAGAATCCATTCCTTTACCAGAAGAGGACATTACCAGTTATTTTAATGATGGAAAAAAGGCTTTGGCATATGGATTAATGGTGCATGTAAAACAACCTAAGGCAGGAGATAGAACCGCATTTGCCAATATCAGTAATGTGGGACATATGTTTGTAACCCTCATTAAATTTAATCCCGATACTTCTATTCGTTCCCGAACCTTTGGATTTTATCCCAAAAAGGACTTCTTCTTAAGCGCTACTCCTATTGTACCATCTTCTTCCTCAGAATTTAAAGACGATGCCCAACATGAATGGGATGAGCTGGTAGGTAAGTTTATTACCCGAAGAAAGTTTGAAAAGATTATCAAGTTGGTTAAAGATTATAAGAACAAAAAGTATAACTTAAACTCTAATAATTGTACCGACTTTGGTTTGGAGATAGCTGCTATTGCTGGGATAAAAATTAAAGAAACCCTCGGTGACTGGCCTTTGGGTGGGGGCAATAATCCTGGTAGTGCAGGTCAGAGCATCCTGGAAGGGAAAATAAATGATGAGGATAAGGATAATAATGTAGGACTCTTCATCTTCAATTCTTTAAAAAAGTAACAACACGCTATCCCCCAAACAGTATTTCTTTATACTTTTTAGGAATTTTCTTCTTTTTTTCTTTGGAAATTTTTTGTTAACATACAGGTAATGTTGCGGTAACAATTAGTTAACATTGGAAGAGAATCTTTGCACCCTAATCATAAACAAAGTGAAGAAAATATTATTCCTTATTTCATTTTTAATTACAGGTTTTGCCACAATCGCCCAAAAAGCAACAATAACAGGTAAAGTATTTAATTCTAGAAATGAAGCATTAGTTGGTGTTACTGTTAAAACCTCTCAAGGCTCTTCTACACAAACAAATATTGATGGTAATTATTTAATTAGTATACCATCAGACAAAAAAACAGAGATTACTTTTTCTTATTTGGGATATGGAAGTAAAAGTCAGGAGCTTACATTAAAAGCAAATTCTAATGAAATTATTGACATAAAATTAGAAGAGTCTAATAAAAAATTAGATGACATAGTAGTAAAATCAACAGGTAAAGGATTAACTAAAGGAGAAACAATAAATTCGTTAATCGCATTCCAAAAAAATACCAATACTGTTGCTCAGGTTATCTCTGCGGAGGCAATTAAGCGTTCTCCTGATAAAAATGCGGGAGAAGTTCTAAAAAGAGTACCAGGAATTTCTATTATTGATGGTAAATATATAGTAGTAAGAGGACTGGCTGATAGATATAATCAAGCAATGTTGAATGGTGTTTTATTGGGTAGTACTGAACCAGATAAAAAAACCTTTTCTTTTGATATTTTCCCTTCTTCCATAATAGATAATATTATTATCAATAAGGCATTCATTCCCGAGATGACAGGAGAGTGGGCAGGAGGACTTATTCAGGTAAATACCAATGATATACCTTCAAAACCTTTTTTTGATATAAGTGTAGGAACTGGATTTAACTCACAAACAATTGGTAAAGACTTCTATAATTATCAAGGAGGCAATTTAGATTGGCTTGGTTTTGATGATGGCAAAAGGGGTTTGCCAGATGGATTACCAAAGAAATATGACTTCAATAATCTTAATCAGTCTCAAAAAACTGAATATGGGAAGAAATTCGAAAATGTATGGACAGCAAATGTTATTGGAAATAACCACGTAAGTCTTCTTAGTAAAACGTTTAAGTTATCTACAGGATTTACTAAAAAACTAAGTGGAAATAACAAGTTTGCGGGAGTATTTGCTTTAAATTATAACTTAACACCAAAAATTACCGAATTTGAAAATGGTATATACACAACTATTGGAAACATAGCTAGTACCAGTTTTAAATATAGCAATATAAAATATGCTGAAGATGTACTTTGGGGAGGAATGGCTAATTTCACTCTGCAATTGGGAAACAACCATAAAATAGCACTTAAAAACATCTTTAATGTAAATACCAGTAATTATTCTACATTAAGAACAGGAAAAGATTTTGAAACAAACCCAACTATTGGTGATAATATAAAAGCAACAGAATTAGCATTTAAAGCAAATACATTTTTTAATACACAACTTACAGGAGATCATTCATTTGGAAGATATAAAGCAAAACTTCATTGGTTTGGTAGTTTTCAAATTTTAGATCAATATATTCCAGATCAAAGACGTGTACAATATAATCAGGATGATCCCAATGATTTAACTTCTCAATATTCTTTGTTAGTGAGTGCCTCCAAATCATCGCAAAGAAGTGGTAGTCGTTTTTATGGGTTTTTAAGTGATTACAATTATACAACAGGTGCCGATATCAGTAAAAGTTTTACAATCGGAGGAAAATCTCAAATAATAAAGGCTGGTTATTTCTTTCAAGTAAAAGATAGGTTATATGATTCAAGACCCTTCTCTATTTACCTACCTATAGACAATCCTTCATTAAGACACTTAAGTCAGGATATAATCTTTAATCCTGCAAATTTTGGGAATGGTATTGACAACAAGTTTGCATTCAATGAAATATATGACACACGTTATAGATATGTAGCTAACTCGATCCTTAATGCAGGATTTATACAATTTGATAATGAATTTTACAGAAATAAATTTAGAATTGTATGGGGTTTAAGAATTGAAGATTTTGATCAATTAGTAGGAAGTGTAAATAAGAATGATTCCAGATTTGTAAATATTAAGAAAACTGATTTATTACCAGGAATTAATCTAACCTATAAACTAAATCAAGTTACTAACCTACGTTTATCAGGATCTGAAACTGTTATTCGTCCAGAGTTTAGAGAGTTAAGTTCTTTTTCATTTTATGATTTTGATTTAGGAGCAACAATTACAGGTAACCCAAATTTAGAAAGAACAAAAGTTTCCAATCTTGATTTGCGATATGAACTTTATCCAAGAGTAGGGGAACTGTTTACATTTGGGGTTTTTTATAAATATTTCAAATCCCCAACCGAGTTATATTTTAATAATACAGGAGCCGGTAGTTCTGCAACATTCAATTATATTTCTCCTGATAATGCATATAGTTTCGGTGCAGAATTAGAGTTTAGAAAAAAGTTAGATTTCAATAATACTTTTCGCAATTTTACTGTACAAGGAAACTTAGCCTATATCTACAATCGTGTTGCAGACCTAAACCGACCAATGCAAGGACAAAGTCCATATTTAATAAATATTGGCTTACAATATGATCTTGAGAAATCAGGTTTATCTACTACTTTACTTTTCAATCAAATAGGCAGAAGAATTTATTATGTAGGAGGTGATCAACAACTTCCTTCATGGGAAGCCCCTAGACCATTACTTGATTTTCAAATTGGTAAAAAAGTACTTAGCAACAAAGGAGAAGTTAAGTTGAATTTATCTGATATAATCAATCAAGAAGCAATATTTTACCATGATTTAAATGATAATGGTAAGTATGACAAAAACGAAGACGCTCAAACCATTAAACGTAAATATGGTACATCAGTAAGTATTTCATTTAGTTATAAAATAAAATAATAAAACAAAGTAAAAAACAAAAACATGAGAAAGTTATTCTTATTAATCACAGCTATTGGATTGATTTCTACTAGTTGTCGAAAAATTGAAGTAGATGGCAGTTCTTCCTCTACTACAATTACTGGAGATGAAAATACTATTCTAGAAGGTAGAATCATTTCCAACAGAACTTTAAAGGCAAATTATACCTACAAACTTCGTGGATTAGTTTATGTTACCAATGGTGCAATTTTAACCATTGAACCAGGTACAAAAATCGTAGGCGAATTAAATAAAAATGGTGCATTAATTATCACACGTGGTGCTAAAATTATAGCAGATGGTACAGCTGCAAAACCAATTGTATTTACATCTGAAGCTGCTACCCCACAACGTGGAGACTGGGCTGGTGTAGTACTATTGGGTAATGCTCCTACCAATTCTTCTTTTAATGGAACTGCCGGAGTTGGTGAAATAGAAGGTGGTATTAATAATAGCGACGGTTTGGGACTTTATGGTTTAGGAACCTCTTCCAATGTTGCCGACAATAGTGGTATATTGAGATATGTACGTATTGAATATGCTGGATATGCATTTTTACCAGACAAGGAAATCAATGGTTTAACTTTTGGTGGAGTAGGTAATCAAACAGTAGTTGACAACGTTCAGGTATCTTATGCAAATGATGATTCCTTTGAGTGGTTTGGCGGTACAGTAAATTGTACTCACCTTATTTCTTTCCGTACTTTAGATGATGACTTTGATACTGATAATGGATATAGTGGTAAAGTTCAGTTTGGTATTTCACTTCGTGATTCCGCAATTGCAGATATTTCAAAGAGTGAAGCATTTGAGTGCGATAACGATGCAAATGGTAGCGATACAAAAACAACAGTAACTACTATTGTAGGTACAAACGGAACTACAATTGCGCCAGTTAGAACTTCGGCAGTATTTAGTAATATGACCGTACTGGGACCTAAAGTAACTGCTACAACTAATGGTAATAGTTTATTCCTGGCAGGAGCTCAGTTACGTCGTAACTGTGAAGAAAGTATCTGCAATTCTCTAATAATGGGATGGAGCGGTGGCTCTGTATCTGGTTTATATATTGATGCAACAAAAGGAACTCCTACAGATTTAAACCTTGCTCCAACTGGCGGTTTAAACTTTATGAATAATATTATCTCAGGTGCAACTTCTAACGCTGTTAAATATGGAGCTAGTACTACAGCAGCAACTGGAGCTACTACTGCTTCAATAACCACATGGGTAAATACCCCATCTTATGCAAATACTATTTTGCCAAACAATACAGATGTAGCATTAGGTGATCCGTTTAATTATAGTAATCCTGATTTCAACCCAACTGCGTCTTCTCCAGCCGCTTCGGGAGCTTCTTTTACAGGAAGTAAATTATCTACAGGTTTTACACAAGTTGCTTACAAAGGAGCTTGTGCAGTAGGTGATACTTGGTGGAAAACTTGGACATCTTTTAAATAAGATTTTTATTTCATTAAAAGAACCACCATATATATGGTGGTTCTTTTAGTTTTGTATATAACTGTATTCTAAATGTATAAAAATATTTGTATTTTATTGCCTTTAATAGTATTCATTTTTGCCTGCAATAATCCAGCAACAAATGAACCTGTAACTGATGTTAATAAAGACACCTCTGTTTCAAAGCAAATTGAATCATCAAAGAAACAGGACATAAATGTTGCGTTATTTGATCAAGTAGAAAAGTTTTTTAATAATGATAATTGGCTCTTAATTCAGGAAAAAGATAGTTGTTATTATTATTTTAGTCGTATTGGTAAAGGGTTATATAACACTTATAATTTTAAAATAATAAAAGGCGATTCTATCAATATATCTACTAATAATATTGAACAAAGAAAAGATAGCCTTTTTTGGCTTTTTAAAAATGGGAAAACACAGGTGCCATTATATCTTGAAAATGTAAACGAAAAACAAATAGTTTGGGCAGATCATACTAATAGAGTTTACTATACTTTTACAAAAGAAAATATCGACAAGATAAAACTTGAATTACCTACAGGTAAAATATTAACCTTAACCAAAACGCCTACATTATCAAACTTTTTAATCAGATCTGCGTATGATTATAAACATGGTACACATCTTGCTTTTAATAAAAAGTAATTTTAATACTATGAAGTTTAGTTAATAATAACCCTGAAAGGTTTTAATTTAATTAGCTCAGTATGAAATGCTAGGGGAAAAATCATTCATCAATTTAGCTAAAAATAGTTTCACAGGTTTTTTGTTAGAGACCGCTCCAGTAATGGGGCGGTTTTTTTAATTCCTTACTTTATAACCAGCAACAAGAAACTTGCAACAAGAAACTGTATTCCTATTGCATTCTGCTATTATATATGTACTATCATATAAATACTTCTATCTGTTTCAAATTTATATGCCCAAAACTTCTTTTAGCTTTAGGTATCCAGCTTTGCTGATGGGTAGTTTTGCACCTGTACTTAGCAAAGCTATATGACTATCTTTTTCATAAGGGTCTATGCGGGTTATTAGTTGTGCATTTACTATATACGAACGATGAATACGAATATACTGTTGTTGTTGCAGGCAATCTTCAAAGTATTGCATGGTCTTCTTTTTCAGATAAATACCTTCTGCAGTATGAATCTTTACATAATCGTCTGCCGCTTCTAAGTAGTGGATTTGTATAATAGGAATTATTTTTATTTTCCCGCCATCTTTTACTACAATCCTATTGGACTGTGCAGGCGTTTTTGCAGCTTCTTCTAAAACTTCAAGCGTTTGTGTTGAAACAGTAGTTCTCTGTAATAACAACTTTTGAATCGCTTTATCAAAGCGATCTTTACTGAATGGTTTTAATAAATAATCTATGGCATGCGTTTCAAACGCTTTTATTGCATATTCTTCAAATGCAGTAGTAAAAATAACCATTGGTGGATTATCAATCAGTTCAAGCATTTCAAATCCATTTATCTTGGGCATTTGTATATCCAGAAATATTAACTCAGGCTGTAATTGTTGTATCGCTTTTACGCCTTCAAATCCATCATTGCATTCCTGCAACACCTCTATTTCAGAATAAGATTGCAGGTATTCTTTAATCACCATTCTAGCCAATGGCTCATCATCAATTATTATACATTTCATGCTATCTGTGGGATGGTAATGCTGGTAATAAAATTATTATTATCTACTGTTGTCTGCAATAAATCCTGACGGGCAAACAACAGATATAAACGTCTTTGAATAGAGGCTAATCCAAATCCGGTTCCTTGCAAAGGCAAAGCAGTTTCGGCATCAAACGGATTCCTTACTGTTACTATCAATTGTCCATTCATCTCCTTAGCCTCTATCAATATTTCCACGGCTCCAATGGTATCATATAAACCAAACTTTATGGCATTTTCTACTACTGGTTGCAACAACATAGAAGGTAGTTTTAATGCAAGTACTTCATCCTTATATACAATGCTGGTTTGTAGGCGATAACCAAAGCGAACTTTCTCTATCTCCAGATACAATTGCAGGTAGTCTATTTCTTCTTTCAGGCTACTCCATTGTTGTTCATCTTTCTTTAAAGTACCCCTTAAAAAGTCCGACAACTGATGTATCATATGTCTTGCTTTTTCCGGTTGTGTACCCGTAAGAGCACTAATAGAATTTAGACTATTGAATAAAAAATGTGGCTGCAACTGTTGTCTGAGTTTATATAACTCTGCTTCTTTCGTCAGCTTTTCTGCGTCTGTTTTTCTATCTTCTACTTCTTTTTGTTCCTGCTGTGTAAACCAAAGCAAACTAAGCATCGTAAAGAATCCTATCATCAGAAAAGCTATAGCAAATCGAATGTTGGATGATTGAACTAGCGAAAATAGGTAATGCGTTTCTTTCTTAAATATGCCCCATAAAACAATCCTGATAATCAATAGCCATACACCGCTTAATGCAAGACTAAGTATCAGCACATACCAGTATTTCTCTTTCTTTGGTAAGTAATACCGCATATTGTTTAATACCAGCAAACAAGCTCCTGCCAGCAATACATTGCTGATGATACTATCCGAAACAGCAAGACTATTAGTGAAACCAAAATCTATCAATACAATAATGTGCATGGCCGACCATACGATCCACCAGATTATAAATGTTGTAAGAAAAACAACTTTAAACTTTCTATCCTGTATAATAGAATTCTGCAAAATATAATAGTTTACTGAAGAAAATGATCTAACCCTTTTTCTAATAAAGTCCGAGCCCTAGTTCGTGTGGCACGAATGTACAACTCTGCATTTTCTTCTTCATAAATTCTTGAATACATTTCTGTTCCATCACTCAACTGATCTATTTTTTTCAATTCGGCCACATCTATAAACTTCCAGCTTACGGTATTATTGCTGATGTTCAAAAAGCTGTCCTGCATTTTATCTCC
>CANFLJ010000045.1 GCA_947447815.1 Chitinophagaceae bacterium
CTGAGTAAGCCCGAAGGAGGAAGGAATAAGGCCATACTGGAGACGATGTACAGTTGCGGTCTGCGTGTGACGGAACTGATAGAACTGAAGATTAGTTGCCTTTATATGGATGTGGGCTTCATTAGAGTGATTGGAAAAGGGGATAAGGAACGACTGGTGCCGATTGGGAATGAAGCTATTAAGTTTATTAATATTTATAAGAACAATATCCGAAATCATGTTGCGATAAAGCCGAAGCATGATGATATTTTGTTTCTGAATAAAAGGGGAGAGGGACTTTCGAGAATAATGATCTTTTACATTATTAAAGACCTTGCATTGAAAGCGGGGATAACGAAGAATATATCGCCTCATACGTTTAGACATTCTTTTGCTACTCACCTTATAGAAGGAGGGGCTGACCTGAGGGCTGTGCAAGAAATGCTGGGGCATGAAAGTATTACTACTACCGAAATATATACGCACCTTGACAGGGACTTTTTGAGGAGTACGCTGCAACAATTTCATCCGGCGTTTAAGAAGGAGGGGAGTAATTAGCTAATGTGCTAATTAGCCAATTAGCTAATGAAATACAGAATACAAACTATGAGTTGAATACAAAATAAAATAGGCTGACTTAATTAAAAGTCAGCCTATTTTATATATATAGTTAGAAATTAAGTTCTTATTTGTATTGAGGTATTAAACCGTTGGCTAAATCAACCATTGCTTTAATGCTTTCATCTGCAAGAACACCTTTCTTAAATTCTGCAAGAACGTTTGGTAATTTGTTTCTCATTTCTAATAAGAAATGTGCTTCAAATTCTTTTACTTTCTTAACAGCAACGGCTCTTAATAAACCTTGTGTACCAAGATAAATTATAGCTACCTGTTCTTCTACTTTTACAGGAGAATACTGAGGTTGTTTAAGAATTTCTACGTTACGGGCACCTTTATCGATAACCAGTCTTGTAGCAGCATCCAGATCACCTCCGAACTTAGAGAAAGCTTCCATCTCACGATACAGCGCCTGATCTAATTTAAGTGTACCAGCCACTTTTTTCATTGATTTGATCTGTGCATTACCACCCACACGGCTAACGGAGATACCTACGTTGATAGCTGGACGGATACCTGCATTGAACAAGTTACCTTCTAGGAATATCTGACCATCGGTGATAGAGATAACGTTGGTAGGGATATATGCAGAAACGTCACCAGCCTGCGTTTCGATAATTGGTAATGCTGTTAAAGAACCACCACCTTTTACCAGGTGTCTGATAGACTCTGGTAAATCGTTCATGTTCTTAGCAACTTCATCATTAGCGATCACCTTAGCAGCACGCTCTAATAAACGACTGTGAAGATAAAATACGTCACCAGGATAAGCCTCACGGCCTGGCGGACGACGTAACAATAAAGAAACCTCACGATAAGCTACCGCTTGTTTACTTAAATCATCATAGATGATCAAAGCAGGACGACCGGTATCACGGAAGAATTCTCCTATTGCAGCACCAGCAAATGGAGCATAGAATTGTAATGGAGCAGGATCGGAAGCAGATGCGGCAACAATGGTAGTATAAGCCATAGCACCAGTTTCTTCAAAAGTTTTCATTACACCAGCAATGGTAGAAGCTTTCTGACCAATTGCTACATATATACAGAATACAGGTTTGCCTGCATCGTAAAATTCTTTCTGATTGATAATGGTATCCACACAGATAGCTGTTTTACCAGTCTGACGGTCACCAATTACTAATTCTCTTTGTCCACGACCAATAGGAATCATCGCATCGATTGCTTTGATACCAGTTTGCAATGGTTCTTTTACTGGTTCTCTGTAGATTACCCCTGGTGCTTTACGCTCCAATGGCATTTCGTACAATTCGCCGGTAATAGGTCCTTTACCATCGATAGGTTCTCCCAAAGTATTGATTACACGTCCTACAACGCCTTCACCAACTTTGATAGAAGCGATTTTTCCAGTACGAGTTACTTTAGCGCCTTCTTTAATGTCGCCACTGTCTCCCATCAAAACCACACCCACGTTGTCTTCTTCTAAGTTAAGTGCAATAGCTCTTACACCATTTTCGAATTCAACAAGTTCCCCTGCGCGAACATTATTCAATCCATAAACACGTGCAATACCATCTCCAACCTGCAATACAGTTCCTACTTCTTGTAAGTCGGAATTTGCATTTACGTTGCTAAGTTGTTGTCTCAATATCGCTGATATTTCATCAGGCTTTATCGCTACCATAAATATTAAATTTATATTGTTTTAAGATTATCCTTTATTTATTATCTCAGTTTTTGTGTGTACACATTGCTTGCAAACTGCTTCTTAATATCTTTCAGTTCTTTAGCAATACTGGCATCCATTAAGTTGTTGTTGAATTCTATTTTGAATCCACCAAGAATGTTTTCATCTACCACTGTTTCCAGCTCAATTTTAGAAAGCTTCTGATCTTCCTGAACCTTTTCGATGATCATATTCTTTACAGCTTCACTTACCGGAACGGCTGTGGTTAGCGTAACTTTATTGATACCTTTAAGTTCGTTGTACAGAATTTCGAAACCTTCTGCTATGTCAGCAAGATCTTTTTCTCTTCCTTTAGTAATTAAAAGGTTGATAAACAGATTGGTTAGTGTATGTACATTTTCTTTTACAACAGCAGCTATTACTGCTTTCTTTTTCTCGCCTTGAATCACCGGACTTCTTAATACGTTTAAGAAATCTTTAGACTGTGCGCAAAGTGCTGCTAAGTATTGTGTATCCTTATAAATTTCTTCCAGAATGTTCTGCTCTATAGCCAGATCTATCAGGCTCTTTGCATAACGGGAAGCTAAACGTGGATTAGTCATTGTTAGTTTTTGTGATAATTATACTAAGTGATCTGACTTGATTAATTAAGTTTCGCGCTTTTAACTACTTGCTCGATAAAAGTTTCCTGTTCTGCTTTATTAGCCAGTTCTCTGCGTAAAACCTGCGTAGCAACTTCAATTACTAAAGTACCTACCTGATTTTTTACTTCAGTAAGTGCTTCGTTCTTTTGTTGTTGAATAGCTAACTGAGCATCAGCAAGAATCTTATCGTATTCAGCTTTAGCTTTATCTTTAGCTTCGCCAATCATTTTATCGCTTTGTTCTTTAGCTTCTTTCAAAACGGTAGCTCTTTCTTCTCTTGCTTTTTGTAAGATAGCTTCATTCTCACTTTTCATCTGAGCCATTTCGATCTTAATCTTTTCAGCAGATGCTATAGCGTCAGCAATACCTGTTTCTCTTTCTTTTAATGTAGCTAAGATTGGTTTCCAGGCAAATTTTTTAAGAATGTAAAATACAATCAAAAAAGCCAGTAATGTCCATACTAATAAACCTAACCCCGGTTGTAATAATTCCATTTAAAATTAATTTGATAATTTGATAATTCGATAATTTGATAATAATAAGAAAGAATTAAATTATCAATATGCTCTTTCTTATTTCGATACTTTCAAATTAATTAAAGTACCCATTGCCCTGTGCTTTGGGTACTTTAAAAAAGTTTTGTGCTACTTGTGTACTATTTCAGTACAGCAAGGATACCAGCGATAACTGCGAAAAGGGCAACACCCTCAACGAAAGCCGCTGTAAGAATCATGTTAGCACGAATGTCATTTGATGCTTCTGGTTGACGAGCGATGCTCTCAACTGCACCTTTACCAATTTGGCCAATACCAACACCAGCGCCTATTGCAGCTAAACCAGCACCAATAGCACCACCTAAGTGTGCAAGACCATCAACTTCTAACAAAATGTTCAATAAAGACATAACTGTTTGTGTTTTATAAATAAAAAATAAAAGACTCTTTTATGATTAGTGATGAGCATCATCATGAGCACCTTCCATAGCCTGACCGATAAATACTGCGGTAAGGTTGGTGAAGATGAAGGCCTGAATAAACGCCACTAAAACTTCGATAAAATAAATAAATACGGTAAATAAGATTGAAACAGGAGCAAAACCCCATCCTGCAACATGACTCATAGCACCGAAGATAAATATCAATAAAATGAAACAAGTAATAACGATATGCCCTGCCACCATGTTGGCAAAAAGACGAATCATTAAAGCTGCAGGTTTGATAAACACCCCTAACAACTCTACTGGTATCAGGATAAACTTCACTAAGAAAGGAACACCTGGAGGCCAGAAAATGTGCATCCAGAAATGGAAATTAGTACTGAATAAAATTACTAATAATGAAATAACTGCTAATACTAACGTAAATGCTATATTACCAGTTACGTTTGCGGTACCAGGAATTAATCCTATTATGTTATTAATTAATATAAAGAAGAAGATAGTTAAAAGGTAAGGCATGTATTTTTCATACTTTTTACCCAAGTTAGGTTTACATACTTCATCTCTTACAAAAGTGATAACTGGTTCTACCCAACCTTGAAAACCCGATGGAGCAGTTTTAGCACCACCTGCGATATATTTTTTTGCTACATTTAGCATCAATACAACTAATAGTATCAAAGCCAACAGCATTTGAACCACGTTTCTGGTTAAGCTAAAATCATATAAGGTAACAGATTCTTCAATTTTACCTGCAGCATCTACTGCTACTATTTTGCCTTCTTCGCTTTTATAACCATTATAAGTTTCGCCTTCCTCCAGTTTTCCAAAGGAGAAAACAGCTAGACCTCTTTCTTTAGAATAGATAATTACCGGTAAAGGAATGGCAATATTGTGTTCTCCGATTGTAGCAAAATGGAATTCATGGGCGTCCATGATGTGCTCCATAATAACTTTTGCGGGGTCGAATTTACCTTCAGACGATTCTTTCTTTTCAGCAGTTACAGTGTCTTTTGCATCCTCAGCGTGTGCTGTTGTAGTGGCACCAAAAGATAATAATAGTATGCTGAAAGCTAGTATTGATAATGATTTTGTGAATTTTGAGAACATATCCCCTTGTAAAATTTGGCGCAAATATAGGGAGCTAAATAGTTTGAAGAAGTAATATGTTTATTTATTTTTAATAATCTTTTCAACTTTAAGCAACAAATCAAGGTTTGATTAGTTGACAAATCACCATTAACTAAATTGTGGAAAGATGCATGGAGAGTAATAAATATATACTAAAATCTATTGTTTTTTTCCTATTACCAATCAAACCAATACCTTCGCCGCCTTAAATAAAGTTCTTCAAGAATGATTAGCAGACGAATAATTAGAGTAAAAGTGATGCAGCTTTTATACATTGCCGAAACAATGTATGATGGTGTTTCTCCTAAAAATCCAAGAGTAGAACTTAAAAAATCAATCGACAAGAGCCGCTCCTTACTGGCATTTCTTTTGCATAATACTATAGAAATAGCCAAATATTCAGAAACCTGGGCACATAGCAGAGCAAATAAATTTATAGTAACCGAGGAGGACAAGAATGTAAATACCAAAGTTGCCGGTAATGATATTGTTTGGAAATTGCTGGAAAACAAAAGCTACCAGAAGCTAATTGAGGAGGAAAAACCAGCATTAATTACTGATAATGATTATATCAAGAAGTTCTTTTTGAAGCTGATAGAATCAAATGAATATAAGAGTTATATAAACTCAGACGGAAGAATAAAGAAAGATGAAATAAACATCCTGAGTATCATTTTTAATGATATCATGCTACAGGATGAAAACTTTGTTTCACTTTGTGAGGAATTATTCGCTAACTGGGATGATGATATAGAAGTTCTTCAGAAGATTATCCTGACAATACTGCAAAAACCAGGTAATTATCAGGTAGATACGCTGGTTTCGGAAGAAAAATGGCAGTTTGCTATCCAATTGTTAGAGACCGTTATTGACAAAAAGGAGTACCTGATGTCGCTTATCATTCCAAAATTAAACAATTGGGAAGCGGATAGAATAGCCCTAGTAGACATGATATTTATTAGAATGGGGCTGGCTGAGTTGTTATATTTTGAAACGATTCCTACCAAGGTTACCATAAATGAATACATCGATCTTGCAAAAGATTATTCTTCCAAACAAAGTTCTCAGTTTATCAATGGTATCCTGGATACAATTCATAAAGAACTTTTAGCGGAAGGGAAAATACAAAAAGTTAGTTTTGTAAAACGATAATAACAAACAACGATGAAAAAGATTCTATTAATCATTTTTGCTTTTACATTAATTGCAGGGTTTATTTCCTGTAAAAACAATGATTTGAAACCAAAGGATGCAATGAAATCGGCATTTGATACTGCTAATTTTACAACTGTGAAATGGATGGATTCTTCCAAAGACTTTGGTACAATCCAGAATGGAGAGAAGATAAAACTGGAATTTAAATGTACCAATACCGGCAATAAGAACCTGATTATCACCAGTGCAAGACCAGGTTGTGGTTGTACTATTGCTGACTATACCCATAGTCCAATAGCGCCAGGACAGCAAGGAGTTGTTACCGCTTCTTTTAATAGTAAGAATTTCAGTGGTACTGTACACAAGAGTATCATTGTAAATACCAATACAAAGAATGGCACTGAACACATCTTGTATTTTACTGGAAATATTAAAGGCGGTCCTGCTAATGATAAAGTGATGGTGCCACACAAAGAAGTTAGAGAAGAAAAACGTAATTAATCATAATTAAACATCAAATATGAACACAGTAATTTTAATGGCAGGCGGCGGTTCACAACAAGGAGCAGGCGGCGGAATGCAACAGTTTTTTCTATTAGGTATGATCATGGTGGTTTTCTGGTTGTTTATGATCAGACCACAATCTAAGAAGGCTAAAGAACACAAGTTGTTTATCGATAACCTTCAAAAAGGAGACAAAATTGTTACTACGGCAGGAATACATGCTACTGTAAATAAGGTAAATGAAGATGGAACTTTGCAAATAGAAGTGAATCCTGGAAGTTATCTTAAACTAGAAAAGACTGCAATCAGTCAAGAGTGGACTGCTGCTATCAACAAACCAGCAACTGAAACTAAATAAGGATTTGTAACGAATACTATCGTGAGTTACATGAGCCCCGAAATCTCGGGATTAGGAAATATCGTGAATCGTGATACATTCTTCCTTTTTATTAAGTTTTAATAATCTAATAGAAAAAGAGCAATCAAGAATTTGATTGCTCTTTTTCTATATCCCCCACTATTCAGTATTGTATTTCGTTAACCGAATTAAACCTTGAACTCTTTGAACTTATTGAACCTCTTAAACATCTACACATCGTAGTTCACAATAGCGGGATTCTCCAACATCATTTTATTTAAAAGCTCATGCTTTTCTGTATTAACGGTGATGGTGTAAATCACTTTAATAGTATTGTTCTGTTTGGATAAGTTATTCCTTATATATTTTATGCCTTGCTTATCGAACTCTGCTTCGAGTTGGTGGTAATCATATTCATTCACATTATAACTGATATTGTAAAGCCTAACTTGTTTTACACTATCAATATACTCTTCCACTTTTATAATGATTAGTAAAGTTGCCATTACAAATACCCAGACAATAATTGCAATCTGGTAGAAGCCAAAGCCAAGTGCCATCCCAATTGCAGCAGCCATCCAGATAGTTGCTGCCGAGGTAATACCTCTTACATGAAGTCCTTCTTTAAATACTACACCAGCTCCCAGAAAACCTACACCCGATATTATATTTGCTGCAATTCTGTCGGGGTTATTGGTAAATGATTGGGATAAAATGGCGAACAGACAGGAACCAACACAGATTAGAATCATGGTTCTAAAACCTGCGGGTTTACTTCTGAATTCTCTTTCTATACCCATCAAGCCACCAGCAGTAAATGCTCCTAAGATTCTAATAATATTTTCAGTATCTAAATGCATACTTTCAAAAGTTGTTGTAAGTAATAAGTTATTTAAAATCAGACTTTATTCAATTAGCTAATTATGAAAGCTTTACTTCAGAATGCTGTGCTGGAATCTGTACGTTCTTAAACCCTTTGTGCATCAATCTTTCCCTGAATTCCTGTTGAACTTCATACTCCCCATGAACGAGGAATAATGTTTTGATTTTATTTTTATCTTGACAGGAAAGGAACTGACATAGATCGTCGTAATCCCCATGCGCACTCATGCTTCTCATTACCCCAACTTCTGCTTTTACTTTGTGTTCCTCGCCATAAATACGCACTTCTTTTGCACCGGAAGATAATTTGCCGCCAAGCGAATGTGGTTCACAATAACCCACTATCAATATCGTGTTTCTATGGTCATCTATATTGTTAGCAATATGGTGTTTTATTCTACCTGCATCAGCCATACCACTTGCCGATATAATGATGCATGGATTATGAATATCATTCAGTGCTTTACTTTCTTCCACACTCGCTGTAAACTTCAATCCTTGAAAATCGAATGGATCATCATCTACTTCAAATATCTTTCTGATTCTGTTGTTGAAATACTGCGGATAATGTTTTACTATTTCAGTAGCTTCAGCACTCAGCGGGCTATCCACATATACAGGCAAGTGAGGCATTCTTTTCTCCAGACCTAACTGATTAATATAATACAGCAATTCTTGTGTTCTACCCACACTAAACGAAGGGATTATCAGTTTGCCTTTTTTCTCTATGCAGGTTTTCATTATCCAATCGTGCAAAGTATTCAAAGAACCTCTGACACGGTCGTGCAGTTTATTGCCATAGGTGCTTTCGAGTAACAAGTAATCTACTTGCGGAAAAGTATCAGGAGAGCGCAATATCACATCTCGGTACTGACCCACATCGCCACTAAATGCAAGGTGTGTAGTTATTTTATTCTCCATTATACGCATGTTTACCACGGCGCTGCCAATTATATGGCCAGCATCGGTAAACATTGCTTCGAAGCCATCGGTTACGGCAAACCATTTTCCGTATTCAACTGCCGATAAATGTTTTATAGCAGCCTTTGCATCTACTTCGTCGTATAAAGGTTCTACCGGTGGAAGTCCTTGTTTAGCTCTTCTTTTATTGATGAACTTGGTATCGTCACGCTGTATCACTGCGGAGTCTTCCATCAGTATTGCTGCAAGATCTTTTGTAGCAGGCGTACAGAAGATAGTTCCTTCAAATCCTTCTTTTACCAGTTTGGGTATCAATCCTGAATGATCTATATGCGCATGGGAAAGAATCATGACATCGACTGTAGAAGCTTCAAATCCAAAGGATGAATTCAGGTTGTTTGTTTCTTTACCCATTCCCTGAAATAAACCACAGTCTAATAGTATTTTTTTTCCATTGTTGAGTGTGATAAGGTGTTTAGAACCGGTGACAGTTTGTGCGGCACCGTGAAATGCAATTTTCATATATGCAAAATATTAGACCATAAAGGTAATAGTAAATATCAATTGATAAAGGATAATGAATAATTGAAGATTTGC
>CANFLJ010000046.1 GCA_947447815.1 Chitinophagaceae bacterium
GTTGTAGCATTATGTTTCAGAAAGCATATAAGTCTACAACAGATACGGCGCTATTATCAAAGTATATTCTTCATTGCAGTAATAGCAAAGAATTTTTTATACAAAAGGCAATAGGTTGGGCACTAAGAGAATATGCCAGAACTAATCCTGTATGGGTAAAAGAATTTGTGGAGAATAATACCCTAGCTCCATTAAGCAGGAGAGAAGCATTGAAGCATCTATAATAGATTATTCAAAAATTGGTTCCGACTCTAAATAAAGTGTATCTGGGTCAAAGTCTACCATATCATCCCAGATTACTGTATCATTCCAGACTTTTGCTTTGCTACAAAATGATTCATCTTTTAGTACCTGATAAACTGGATATTGAAGATAGGGTGATAAATCAAACTGTTTTACTAAATTGTTACTGAAGTACAATTTTAATTTATAAGGGCTTTTATATTCAACATTTATAACTTTAGGATTCATAAATCTTTATTTTAATGGATCAATTCTAAATATTGGGTTACCTGTAACTGCTAAATCCCAGTCTGCCATCAAACTTTCATGGTGAATTTCTATCCATGCAACCACTAGTTTATGCTTATTTGTAGGAAGAATACCTTCTAAAAGAATTCCATCTGGTATTTGATAAACAGCACTGTCGTCAGCATAACGAACATGTATGTGAGGTACATTATGTTGTTTTATATCTAAAAAATACATTGATATAATAATTCCATAAAACATTGATATTACAGGCATTAATGCTATTTTTATCAAAGTTACATTTAAAAGTATTAATAAATTGAGTATTACTTAGTTTAGATAAATCATAATAGTGCAATTTTCTGAAACTTAAATGACATTCTCCACCCTTTTCCTAACCATCGTCAGTATTTTACAAACGCCCTCCCAATAGTTTTGCAGTATAGTTAAATACGCAATATGAACGTTTCTGTCGACTTACTCAATAAATACAATGTACAGGTTCCTAGATATACAAGTTATCCAACCGTGCCTTTCTGGAAAGATAATATAGATGTGCAACAGTGGAAAGATGCTTTTTCCAAACAGTTTTCTATCGTAAACAGTAAAACTGGCATTAGTTTATACCTTCATCTTCCTTTCTGCGAAAAGCTTTGTACATACTGTGGTTGCAACAAAAAAATTACCACCAATCATGATGTGGAAGAAGAGTATATGAATGCTATTCTGAAAGAATGGAAACAGTATACTGCTCTGATGACGGAGAAACCAGTAATTGCCGAATTACATTTAGGTGGAGGTACACCTACTTTCTTTTCTCCTGAGAATCTACAGAAACTATTATCTTCTATTTTTCAGGATGCTATTATTCCTGCTAATCAGGAGTTTAGTTTCGAAGGTCATCCAAATAATACTACCCGCGAACACTTACAAACATTATTCAATCTGGGCTTTCGTAGAGTAAGTTATGGGGTACAGGATAACGACCCTAAAGTGCAGTTTGTAATTAATAGAATTCAGCCTTTCGAAAATCTGGTGAATGCTGTAAACATGGCCAGAGAGATTGGCTATTCTTCTGTCAACTTTGATTTAATTTATGGTCTACCCTTGCAGACTTTAGAAGGGATGGAAAAGACCATCAATCAATGTATTACTTTACGCCCCGACAGAATTGCTTTTTATAGCTATGCACACGTTCCTTGGACCAGTAGGGGACAAAGACTATTTGATGAAAAAGACCTTCCTTCCACCGATATTAAAATGCAGTTATACTGTTTAGGTAAAGATTTACTGATGCAGAATGGCTATTATGATATAGGGATGGATCATTTTTCGCTTCCTGGAGATGACTTATACATTGCCTGGCAGAAGGGTAAACTACATCGCAATTTTATGGGGTACACTACTCAGGGTACAGAAATATTACTAGGCTTAGGTGTATCCAGTATCAGCGATCTAGGGATTGCTTTTGCACAAAACCACAAAACTATTCATGAGTACTATCAATCAGTAGATAACAACGAACTGCCAGTAACTAAAGGCTATTTTTTATCGGAAGAAGACGTTATCTTCCGTAAATATATTTTGCAGGTAAGCTGTAATGGTAAAACTCAATTTGCTGCCAAAGATCAAGCTTTACTGGAGGAGTTTACCTATCCCGAATTAGCCGCTTTAGCAAAGGATGAATTAGTTATTTATGATACAAATGGATTAGAAGTAACTCCTTTAGGTCGTCATTTTATCAGAAATATCTGTAAAGCATTCGATCTGCATTTACTAAGAAACATACAACCCTCGGAAAAGAATTTATTCAGCAGAGCGATATAAAACTGAGCCACGATAAATCGTGGCTTTTTATTTCATATTACTTTACTGCATACCCTATTCAGGAAAATACAGGTATTTATTCTTAATTCTTAATTTTTAATTCTTAATTTGCAATTTACACAATAAGGTATGAATACAGATACTTATCAGATTAAACTGCCGCAGTTCGAAGGTCCTTTCGATCTGTTGCTGTTCTTTATAGAAAGAGATGAACTGGATATATATAATATCCCTATCAATAAAATAACCAAAGATTTCCTTGAATTTATACATACTTCCGAGAAGCTGAATATAGAATTAAGCAGCGAGTTTATCCTGTTTATTTCTACACTAATGCGTATTAAAGCCAAAATGTTGCTGCCTCGTAAAGAGATAGATGCACATGGCAATGAAATAGATCCACGTCAGGAACTGGTAGATAAGATTCTGGAATACAAACGCTACAAAGAAGTATCTGCAAAACTGGTGGAGCTGGAAGAGCAGCGTATGATGATGGTAAAGCGTGGCAACCTGCACAAAGAACTACATAATATAGGAGAGGAAAGCAGCGAAGGAACCGAGATACAACAGATTACCTTATTCAAGCTGATGAAAGCCTTCGAGAAGGTGATGCAAAGGGTGCATGAGCGCCAGAATAAGCCCGTACATACCGTGGTTCAATATAATCACACCATGGAGGAAAGCAGGGATTATATGAGCAGCCTGGTGCAAACAGAAAAGACCGTTTCTTTCGAAAATGTTTTTGATAAATGTGATAGCCGTATCCATGCTATATTCTTATTCCTTTCTTTACTGGAATTGGTTCAACAGAAATACATGAAAATAATAACAGGAGAGGGTCGCAATAACTTTATTCTGGAATGGAACGAAGAAAGAGAACCCGATACCGAATCTTCCTTTGAAAATGAAGAGGAAGATGGGAATAATGAAGGAGAATAAACTATTAGTTTCAGGTTGCCGGTTCCCAGTTACTGGAAAAAATATAAAACAAAACAAACTAGTAACTGGTAACAAGAAACTTGCAAACAGTTACTAGTAACCTGTTTTATAATTTCTCAAATCTTGCAGTAAAGTGTCTCAACAGTGGCGTTTCGTAGGTCATTTTAAATCCTTTTATATCATTTCTACGCTTGTAAACAGCTGCAATTACTTCCGTTACATAATCTATATGGCTCTGCGTATATACCCTTCTTGGTATTGCTAATCTTACCAGTTCCATAGGTGCAGGGATAGTTTTGCCATCAGCATCATATTTACCAAACATTACGGTGCCAATTTCTACGCCTCGTATACCTCCTTCCAGAAATAGTTCACAACTTAATGTCTGTCCGGGAAACTCTTCTGCAGGAATGTGTGGTAGGAAAGATTTTGCATCCAGATATACCGCATGTCCACCAGTAGGCTTTATATAAGGGATGTTGTCTTTATCCAGCTTTTCTCCAATATATTCTATACTACGGATTCTGTAGCGTAGATAATCTTCTTCCATTATTTCTTTAAGCCCAATTGCTATAGCTTCCAGGTCTCTTCCTGCAAGTCCACCATAAGTAGGAAATCCTTCGGTGATGATTAGCAAATTGCGGCATTTCATCGCTATAGCTTCATCTTTCATAGCCAGGAATCCTCCAATGTTGGCAAAGGCATCTTTCTTGGCACTCATGGTACAACCATCTGCATAAGAGAATAATTCTTTTGCTATCTCAAATACAGACTTGTCTTTATAACCTTCTTCTCTAATTTTTATGAAATAACAATTCTCTGCAAATCGGCAGGCATCTATAAATAGTGGAATGTTATGGGCAGTACATACTGCTCTTACCGCTTTGATGTTGGCCATACTTACTGGCTGTCCACCACCGGAGTTGTTGGTAATAGTAATCATTACCAATGGAATGTTTTCAGCTCCTTTATCTTGTATAAACTGCTCTAATTTTGCTACATCCATATTGCCTTTAAAAGGAGCAATCAAGGAAGGCTGATTACCTTCGGCACATAATAAATCTACTCCTTCGGCGCCTTCAAATTCTATATTAGCTCTGGTGGTATCAAATAGAGTATTACTTACAATGTATTTTCCTTCTCCACCTACAATATTAAATAATATCTTTTCCGATGCACGTCCCTGGTGTGTGGGGATGATGAAAGGCATATTGGTAATGCTTCTGACTGTATCTTCGAAATGAAAAAAGCTACTACTACCTGCATAGCTCTCGTCTCCACGCATAATGCCAGCCCATTGTTCGCTGCTCATTGCACTGGTACCACTATCGGTAAGCAAATCGATAATTACGTTTTTAGCCCTAATAAGGAAAGGATTATAATAAGCCTCTTTCAAGATTTCTTCTCTTTCTTCTCTGGTCGTAAAAAAGATAGGCTCAACAGATTTTATCTTGAATGGCTCAATAATTGTTTTCATCGTATGGTATTATTAATATTATTTGAATAAAATATAATTCAAGTGGCAATATTAAGCCAAATCGATGAAATTTATCTAGTATAAATTTGATAAAATAAATAAAATCGAACAAATATAACGTCGATTCAAGGAATATTAAATAATAATTTAGCATCAAACTTTAATGCCTACATACATAATGGACCATCAATTGGCCTTTATTATCAAATTATCAAATCCTCAAATTATAACATTGTATTTAACCCAGATATACCTCCAGCAATCCTTCGGGCAAGTCTACCACCACCACTTTCTTTTTACGATCTATTTCCAGCAAGGTAGATTCATTGAGTGGTATTAAAACTTCTTTCTTGTCTATATAAATCTTAGCCAGTAATTGATGTGGTTGTTCTATCAGTTCAACAATTTCTCCCAGAACTTTTTCATTCTCATCATCAAATATGGTATAACCAATCAGGGCAATAGGGGCATTTTTATCTACCAGTTTATTAAACTCAGATTCATTTACCCATACGTTTTTGCTAATTAGTCTAAGTGCACTTTCTCTGGTATTTACATCTTCTAGTTTTACCGTCAGTTCAGTATCGTTTTTGGCTGTACAGGATTCTATAAAGAAAGGAATAGGCTTTCCTTTTGTTACTTCAATAAAGATAGCTTCCTGATTTTCAAAAGTAACTTTTTTAGCCAGTACATGGGTAATTACTACCTGTCCTGTAAGTCCGAAGGTGGCAACAATTTTGCCAATATGAATTAGTTGTTCCATAGTATACATAAAAAAATCCCGAACGAATTCGGGATTTTAAAGAGTTTTGGTAAAGTATTCTTATGCTTCTGTTGTTTCGTCTGAAGCGTTTTCTACCTCGTTTGTTGGTTCTTCAACTTTCACCTCTCTTACTGGTGGAACGTAAGTGTTTCTAACTTTCAACACTTTTCTGTGGTCATCAGAACGTTGCTTTGATTTAGCTTCATGCTCTTCGTGCCATTGCTGGAACTTAACCATTGCTGCTGCATCGTCAAATAAACCTAACTTAACTCCACGTAGTAAGTGTTTTAAATACAATACACCCTTGAACGATAGGATACGACGAACGGTATCGGTTGGTTCAGCTCCTTTGTGTAACCAATCTAGAGCTTTTTGACGATCCAACTGAATAGTTGCCGGAACTGTTAAAGGATTGTAAGTACCTAACTTTTGGATAAACTTACCATCTCTTGGTGCACGTGCATCAGCCACTACAATAAAGTAGAAAGGGCGTTTTTTGCTTCCGTGTCTTTGCAATCTGATTTTAACTGCCATTTTAAATAGAAATTTACAGGCTTAACAATATTGTTTAGGGGGGCGAAATTAAAGGAATTGGTGAATTATGCAAATCTTTTTTATTTATTTTAGATAGTATTACCAATTTAGAAAATTATTGTAGCTTCCTTAAGGCAAATATGGTTCCTTTATTATTAATCTATTAACCTTTGCAGACTTTCAACTAATTTTTATGCAAAGTTTTACTACCGATCAGTTATTGACCGTTTCTTTTACGCTTTTTGCGGTAATAGATATTGTTGGGTCCATTCCCTTATTAATTAGCCTGAAAGAAAAAATGGGGGGTATCAAAGCTACAATGGCTACCCTTGTTTCGGGTTTATTAATGATTATATTTTTATTCTTTGGTAAAAACTTACTCAATATTCTGGGGGTAGATATCCGCTCTTTCGCAGTAGGAGGGTCTATTGTAATATTTCTTTTGGGGCTGGAAATGGTACTTGGTCACGAGATATTTAAAAGTGATAAAGAAGCTCATTCCGGTACGGTGGTTCCTATTGCTTTTCCTGTAATTGCAGGAAGCGGTACCCTTACAACGGTAATGAGTTTGAAAGCCAACTTTGATGAACTGGTCATCCTGGTAGGGATTTTAATTAATCTCGTAATCATTTATGCCACCCTTAAATCGTTGAAGCTGATAGAAAAGTTTCTTGGAAGAGCAGGACTGATAGCCGTAAGAAAGTTTTTTGGGGTAATCCTCCTTGCAATTGCCGTAAAAATATTCAGTAGTAATATCAGGGCCTTCGGTAAATAAACTGCTGAAGTTGAACAGGTTGATTGGTGATTTCTTTTATATTTGATTTCTAAATTTAAAAAAATCATGAAACAACTACTTCTCCTTGCAGCAGCATGCTGTATTATCACATTCGCAAAAGCTCAAATCACTAAAGGCTCTATCATGATTGGTGGAAGTTTTGGCTACAATTATTCTGATCAGAAAACTACTGACACAACGCCTAATTACTCTTCAGGTACAACCAATGGATTTAATATTGGCATTTCTTATGGAAAATGCTTTAAAGAAAATGCATTTTGGGGTATAACTGCATCCTTTTCTTATACTGATAACAAGAATATTTATTCTTTTAATAGTAGTAATAACAATAGTTCTCAAACACGTAACTATTACTTAGGTATTTTTGAAAGAAAGTATTATCCATTAATTACTAATCTTTATGTATTCGGTCAGGCTGGATTTGGGTATTCATATTATAGTAATGATGGAACTTATGTAAATATTAATAGAAAAGGATATGACATAGGATTATATGTTTATCCGGGTATTTCATATAAAGTATCCAAGAAAATATATTTAGAATCGAGTTTAAGAAATCTTGTTAATCTTGATTTTAATCATAGTGAACAGACTTATTTAACTCAGACCACTTCTTCAAATAATTTTACTTCCAACATTCAACTACCTACTCAAATACTTCAGAATCTGAATGTAGGAATGACCATTATTATAGGCAAATAATTCTCCGATTATCAAAAATCTTTTCTCATAACAATCTTTTCTATTAGTTTGGCAGCTTAAATGATTGTTATGAGAAAAATATTTACACCAGCAGCGCTTATAGTTCTTGCTGCGTTCTCCTCTTGTAAAGAGAAGATAGAAAAGCCCGATTTCTTAGTGGCCAATATCGATTCATCTATCAAACCTGGGGATGACTTCTTTATGTATGCTAATAATGGATGGTTCAAAAAGAATGCCATTCCAGAAGAAGAAGCTTCATGGGGTATTGGCAACCTGGTAGATAATGAGATATATGATCGCCTGAAGAAAATAAATGAAAAAACAGTTGGCGAAAAAAATGCTGCAGGTACTGTAGCGCAAAAAATTGGCGACTTCTGGCATTCGGGTATGGATACCGCAGCTGTTGATCAGCAGGGAATTACGCCTCTTAAACCTGTTTTCGATGAAATTAATAGTCTGAAAACAATTAATGATGTAGTAAAAGAAGCGGCAATTCTGCACAAAAGAGGTATTGATGTATTATTCAATAATTATGTAGCGCAGGATGATAAAAACAGCGAAGCAATGGCTTTCATCATCACACAAGGTGGTTTGGGTATGCCTAGCAGAGATTATTATTTTGATACAGATTCTAAAACAGTTTCTGTAAGAAATGCGTACAAAAAATACCTTTTCCTTACTTTAAAACAAACGACCAACGATAGTGCAGCAGCTGCTAAAAGCAGTGCAATGGTCTATGCACTGGAAGAACATCTGGCTAAGGCTTCCCGCAAACTGGCTGATCTTAGAGATCCTTATAAAAATTACAATAAGCTGAAGAAAGATGAACTACAAAAACTAATGCCCGATTTCGACCTTACAAACTACCTGCAGATAATGGGTGTTAGTAAAGTAGATTCTGTGATTGTTGGTCAACCAGAATTTCTGACTGCTGTAAATGCAGAACTGAAAGCTTCCTCTTTAGATGCTTGGAAGAGCTATATTACTTTTCATTCCATCATGCAGAACGCTTCTTTTTTAGATAAGAATACGTTTACCAACTACTTTAACTATCGTAAAACGATTAGTGGGGTAGAGAAACCTAGACCAAGATGGAAAAGAGTTTTAGATGCTGAACAGTCTGTAATGGGCGAAGCGCTTGGACAATTATTTGTAAAAGAATACTTCAACGAAAAGGCTAAAAAGCGTTACTCCGATTTAGTAGAAGCTATCAGAGATGCGTACAAAGACAGGATTAAAAACCTTGCCTGGATGAGCGATGAAACCAAGAAGAAAGCGATAGATAAATTAACCAGCATTACTAAGAAAGTGGGTTATCCAGACAAATGGAAAGACTTCAGCGCAATGAAGATCGAAAACACTGCTTATGTTACCAATATGATGAATGCCAACGAATGGTGGTTCAATTATAACATCAATAAATTGGGCAAACCAGTGGATAGAACTGAATGGGATATGAGTCCGCAGACTTACAATGCTTATTACAATCCTTCCAACAATGAAATTGTATTGCCAGCGGGTATGTTTGCCGTACCGGGCATGAAAGACGAAGACCTGGACGATGCTTTTGTTTATGGTTATGCTGCTGCCTCTACTATTGGACACGAAATTACGCATGGCTTTGATGATCAGGGTCGTCAGTATGATGCTAAAGGAAACTTACAAGGATGGTGGCAGCCAAACGATTCGGTTCAGTTTGTACATCGTGCAGCTAATATTATCCGTCAGTTCAATGAGTTTGTTCCGGTAGATACTTTACATGTAAA